>CAZIAG010000291.1:0-5356 GCA_964537375.1 uncultured Roseivirgaceae bacterium | reverse complement strand
TGTATCGGCACGTGGAACCGTATGTCAGACCATTCAAACACCATCCGAATGCCGTCTCCATCCGGTGCAAGTGAGATTGTGAATTGCTCGACAGGCGCGCCGATCTTTTGTACCGGCACCCTTACACGCAAGACATCCTTCTCATAGTCGGGTTCTATGGCACCCCAAGCGGCAATATCTCCGTTCAGGCGAACCTCAAAAGAATCCGCACCGGGAAAGGCGTACATCCAGTACTTTCCGGCTGATACCGCTTGTCCGTTGAATAGAACATCGCGATTGAATGAGATCGTCGTCGGTTCGTTCGCACCCAACCGCCAGTACTCTCCATACGGTTGAAGGGCGCCTTGTTGTTCCGTTCCGAAGATGATTCGCCCGCGCACGGAGGGTCGGCTGTAGTCAACGGTTACGGTGACGCCCCCGGATGTCAGGCTTGCGTTGCCGGGTGGACTTAACGTCCGGTTGCGATAGTTAAGATAGATTAGCGCAATGGCCACCACAAGAATAACCACCGCTATGCTGATCCAGACTTTCTTGTTCTTCATAACGTTTTATTATCTTAAATGTACAAAAAAAATCACTGCGCAATTCGGACATCATCATCAATGCCATTAATTTGATCAACAAACCGGTTGAACAGAAAACGATGAGGCAAAGCGACGAATCCATTATGATCCCTTCCGGCTTTGTACTCAATGAGGAACTCGCGGCATTGTTTCACCAAATGGAGTTCGCCGGTGAAAGTCTTTTTGTAACGGGCCGTGCCGGCACGGGAAAATCGACCTTACTCAATTATTTCAGAAAAAATACACTGAGAAAGCACGTTGTTCTCGCGCCGACAGGTTTGGCCGCGTTGCAGGTCGGCGGAAGTACCATTCACTCATTCTTCGGCCTTCCCTTACGGCCCCTGCTAAAAAACGATCCGGAGATCCGCGCCTGGGGTCGCGGTCATCCCCGGCTAAAGATCGTCCGCAAGATGGACACGTTGGTGATTGATGAGGTTTCCATGGTTCGCGCTGATGTACTTGAAGCCATCGACCAATCGCTGCGATTGAACATGAAGACGGACACCCCGTTCGGCGGCAAACAGATCATCCTTATCGGCGATATTTTTCAATTGCCCCCCGTCGTGAACCAGGCAACCGAAATGCGTGTTGACGACGAAGATCCCTACTACTCGCCCTATTTTTTCAGTTCGGATGCATTTTGGCAATGCCGGCCAAAGGTGGTTCAGCTCAATCATGTGTTCCGCCAGGCCGACGAAAGTTTCATTTATCTGCTAAACCGAATACGTACCGGAATTGCAGGGCCTGAAGACCTGGACGAACTGAACTCTCGTTTCGATCCAAACCCGGTCAATGACGAATTCACGGTCATGTTGACATCCGTCAACACACTGGCCGACCTGGAGAATCAACGCCGACTGATGGAGCTTCCAGGATCCATCTTCACGTATAAGGGCACCGTTGAAGGAAACTTTCCTCAACGAATATTCCCGGTTCCGGCCATACTCCAACTCAAACGCAGCGCACAGGTAATGATGGTACGCAACGACTTGCAGGGTCGATGGGTAAACGGCTCCATTGGTGTGGTCGACGAACTCTCAGACAACGAGATCATCGTCCGTTTCCCGAACGGAGATCGCCACGCCATAGACCCCCTGGTTTGGGAAAACAAGAACTATGCATGGGACAGGTCATCCAACAACGTTACCTTCAATATCGAAGGTACTTATCGACAATACCCCATCAAGCTCGCGTGGGCGATGACCATCCACAAGAGCCAGGGACTTACGTTTGACCGCGTTGTTATCGACGTGGGACGGGGCGCATTCGCCCATGGGCAACTTTACGTTGCATTGAGCCGGTGTCGCACGTTGAATGGCATCACTTTAAAGACACCATTGCGGACCAGCGACATCATTGTCGATGAGGCGGTTGAATACTTTGCCGGTCGCGTGGGACTTACTTAGTTATTCTGACTGATCGCTGTGTACTTCCGCGTCAGCACGCGAAAATTTGACGACCTGGTTCCGTACCGGTTCTATTGTCCGTAGGTACTCGTAAATAGCCGACAGGTCCTGCTCGGTCATTTGGCAATACATCAGCCAAGGCATCACGGTATTGAAATCGCCCGGATTAACGGTCGGTGATACAAAGGCGGTATCGGCATACATCTTAAACCGTTCGACGAACGTCTCCTTCGACCACTTGCCGATCCCGGTCTCATCGTCAGGCGTGATATTCGATCCGCGAACGATCGCACCACCAGGAAACTGGAACTCACGACCTCCACTGAACATCAGTTCTTCAACAATTTGTCCGTTCTTCACAGGAGTATGACATTCAGCGCAGCCGGCGGCATTAACCAGATAACCACCATATGCACGACATCGGATGGATCCGGTCTTCGCGAATGCGACGGCGGCGACGGAAGAGTATTGATAATGAGGTTCACCGGAAAATCCGGCTTCGAATCGGGTACTGCGTTTTCAATAGGTTCCAATGACCGGACATACGCGATTATCGAATAGATATCCTCTGCATCCATTTTTCCATAATAAAGATATGGCATCATCGGAAAAAGCGCACGACCATGCCTGTCGACACCGGATGTGATGGCACGGTAGAGCTCGGCATCACTGTAGTCCGCAAGGGCAGCGGGTGTAATATTCCTGGAATAAAATACACCCGGGAAACCCATGCTTTGATCGAACCGTTCACCACCTTTTCCGAAAGTTCCGGGCAGAACAGGCCCGGCAAACCTGGTCCAGTCGCGATTTGAATGGCAATCGATACAAAGACTGACCGCCGTTGCCAGGTATTTCCCACGCTCAATTCTTTCCGGTGTGTACTCGATAGAAAGACTTTCCGGGGCGTCGACGTCGGGAAGCGCGAAGGTTACGTAGCCGACTATGCCGCCGACACCGACCAACAAGACGACGAGCACGATGCCAACAATAGAAATGATTCGTTTCATAGGTGAGGTTTAGTTGGGTCTTAATATGATCGAAATCGACGCGTGTATGGGTCGGTTGCCGTCAGACCCACGCTAACTGATGAAATAGGATCGTAAAGCCTCATAGGGCATCTCGACTTCAAGAAAAACCGGTGCATCATTAATGCTGTGATAGTTCAGCTCGACGATCGATTTTCTGCTGTTTTGGGGATCGGGAAACACACGACCAACGCATGAGGTGTTGACCAGTTGATGTTTGATTTCCCCCTCCTCTTCAATTTTGAATTCAATAAACTTATTCATCTCCTATTCAGTAAAAGTTTTGCCTTACGTTCTTTTCTGACACTCGACCAGCCAATCCCAGGGATAGGGTTTCCCCATCCACGACGGAGGATCGCTGAACTCCGTCTCCCAATTGTATTCCAGTTTCTCGATGTTGATTAAATGGAAACCAGCTTCTTCAAACAACACCTGAATCTCCGTTTCCAGGTAATGTTTTGTAGGAACGCCAGAAATTTTCATAAACCCCTGTAAAAGCGACCTCGTGCCTCCATCAAAAAATTCAAGATCGGATGCCGGAATCTCTTCAAACGCCGTGCTTTCACGCTCAAACCATTTAACCAGTCTCCACCCAGAGTACAGACCCGACTCCAGCGAAGGGACGACAAAAATCGCCGAGCCGTCCTTCTTCAGCAGGCGTTGGACGTTTCTGATGATTCCCGCATTCTTTTCCATATCGGGAAGAATGGCGACGTTACAACAAAAGGCGAATTCCGCGGAGGGCAACTCTTGAGGTACCGACAAGTCCATTTGTTTCAGAATGACGTTACTATATGGTGACTCAGCCGCCACTTTCAAAAGTTCCGAGGAAATGTCGACACCAACTACTTTTCCAAACATCGAAGTGAGATATGGAAATGCCTTCCCTGTTCCGCAGCCGACATCGACCACCAGGTGATCTTTGTTCGCGTGTTTGCGCAGACGCTTTTTCAACTTACCCTCACGATCCTCCTGATAGGCATCAAATATCTCATCTCCGTAATTTGCTCCAATACGGTTCCAGTAGTCTTTGTCCTGTGTTTCTCTTCTAAGTTTCATCGTGCCGGTATACGCTGGATTAAATATAGTTAAAGTTTACTGTCCTCCAACGGAATCGTAAAAACACGATTGGCACGCAAACATCACAACAAGGAAAATTGCTGCAAGGAGTCGAATGTCAATTTCTATCGCGGCCCGAGAATACCCTACTTCACCAACCGGAAAGGAAACAAAAGAATTGCGCTAATTACCTTAAAGATTAGATCGATCGTGAGACCAACCACTCGGAACGGGAGGAGAATAAGCCACACGAAAGGCAGGATGAAAATGGCGAGCAACGCCAAAGGCCAGCAGATGGCCAACAGCAGAAACCAAAGGAGAATGACAAACACAGTGCGCATGCTGAATTCCTTTGCAAATTCCTCGCCGTTCACATCAAGGTGATTAGCCAGTACACATGAACGTCAATTTCGCGCGCTTACGTCTGCGGTCGCGACGAAAGAATGCACGAAACCGTACGCCGACTTGTCCGCCAATGAACAACCATACTCAACTCATTATGTCACCATCCTCCGTTCGATCTGCACGGAGTGCTTCGATGTACAACTCGATGTTTACTGTCTCCGAAATGAACTGGTCGCCCAATGTACGGTCGTTGCCGTAGTTCATATTCCACTGCGTCCGGTCGATGTCGAAGTTTGCTCGTCCTTTCAACGTATTTCCTTCAAGTTGCACGTGGGCCGGAAAGGTAACATTCCTCGTCACTCCTTTCAGGGTCAGGTTTCCGCTGACGGAATAGTTGGCTCCTTCGACAAGAGATTTGCTTCCGTCTTTCGGTTCGTACGGCGCCACGTTCGTTATCTCAAACCGGGCCGTTCCGAACCTTTCAGCATCAAAGAAATCACCACTCAAAAGATGAGGTCGCAACTTGTTTTCGATATCAGCGCCTTTTTGCTCCATCTTCATCGACGAGATATTGATGACGAAACTTCCGCCCGAGAGTGAATCATTCATCACGCCGACAGCACCGTAATTCAGCTTAAAGATGCCGGGGTGATTCTTACCAACGCCGCGGCCAGTAAACTTTACATACGATCGGGAAGTGTCAACAGCAAACGTAACGCCGGTTGGCACTACACCTTCCTGCTCTTCACCGATCTTTGCTTCGTCGCCCTTAGGTGCGCGTTCACATGAAATAGATGCGGCAATAATAAACCCAGACAGCAACCGAATAACCGAAATTTCTCCCACCATATAGTACCGTTTACCGGCTAAGGGAAAAATCGCATACCGCTTACGTGAAGCGGAGAGACGTGAGTGACGATTGTTTGTCCCCGATAATTCTAGAAGTCTGTGTCGGCAG
>CAZIAG010000290.1:0-5388 GCA_964537375.1 uncultured Roseivirgaceae bacterium | reverse complement strand
CGCTTTAACACATACGCTGAAAAAGTTTTTGAGCTGTTGAAGGAGCACGACATCCGGGGGGTCCTGGATGATAGAAATGAGAAGGTGCAAAGGAAAATTCGAGACGCCGAAACCCGAAAAGTACCGTTTATGCTTATTGTGGGCGAAAGGGAGGCGGCGGAACAGGCGGTGGCTGTCCGCAAACATGGGGCCGGCGACCAGGGTAGCGTTGCCCTGAACGAGTTTATTGCGCGTTTCCGCGAGGAATGTAAGGCCCCGGTATGAGGCCAAGGGGGGAGAAACGGTGATATGCCCCCGAATTCAGCCTTGGCGATTGGAAAAGTTAAAATATTGCCGATATTTGCAGCCTGTTTTTTGTTAGGACTAAAAAATCAAGCGTATCAGTACCAGCAGACCCGGTTATGGCCGACCCTTTCGGAGAGGTCCTCAAAAGCCTGAGGAGCCTTATAAAGTGAATGAACGTATCACCGCCCCCCGCGTGAGGGTGGTTGGGGAGAACATCAAGGTGGATGTTTACCCGATTCAACAGGCGCTACGGTTGGCTCAGGAGCAAGGGCTGGACTTGGTTGAGATTTCACCCAATGCAGACCCTCCTGTCTGTAAAGTGGTGGACTACTCCAAGTTCAAGTACGAACAAAAGAAGAAGCAGAAGGAGATCAAGGCCAAAACGCAAAAAGTTGTCATAAAGGAGATTCGTTTTGGCCCCAATACCGAAGAGCACGACTTCAACTTCAAGGTTAAGCACGCTGAGAATTTTTTGAAGGAAGGTTCCAAGGTCAAGGCGACAGTCACTTTCTATGGTCGGTCGATCGTCTACAAGGAAAGGGGTGAAATTCTGCTTTTGAAATTCGCCCAGGCGCTTGAGGAGTTCGGAAAAGTGGAGGCGATGCCTCGCCTGGAAGGGAAACGCATGAGTATGCTCATGATGCCCAAAGCGGGAAAGAAATAGTAATTAATTAACGAAGAATACAATGCCCAAGTTGAAGACAAAGTCCGGCGCGAAGAAGAGATTCAAGGTGACCGGGACTGGCAAAATAAAGCACAAGCGCGCCTATAAGAACCATATCCTGACAAAAAAGGAAACCAAGCAGAAAAGAAGGCTGGGACAAAAGGCCATCGTTGGCAAGTCGGATATGGCCAACGTGAAGGCTATGCTGGTGCTTTGATTGGTTAATATGTTGAACCCGGTCTTTGGCTCGTAAGAGTCCCGTTTGGGAACGCCAACGACCAAAAAATGTAATTAAATGCCTAGATCAGTTAACAATGTAGCCTCCAGGGCTAAGCGCAAACGTATCATGAAACTCGCCAAAGGGTACTTTGGCCGCAAGAAGAACGTTTGGACCGTTGCGAAGAACGCCGTCGAGAAAGGATTGGTGTACGCGTATCGCGACAGAAAACAAAAGAAAAGAGAATTCCGGGCTGTCTGGATCCAGCGGATCAACGCCGGTGTACGGCTGCACGGGTTGTCGTATTCCGAGTTTATGGGCAAGCTCAAAAAGTCGGGGATTGACCTAAATCGGAAGGTCCTCGCAGACCTGGCCATGAACCATCCCGAAGCGTTCACGGCAGTCGTGAACAAGGTGAAATAATTCTCAGCAGTGCATGAGATAAAAAAGGGGTCCAATAGGACCCCTTTTTTGTCAGCGGGTAATTGCCTACCTTAAGATACATTTTTTGAGTCGGATCATCCCATTTTTTGTGGATTTGCGTCCGCAGATTCACGATTATTAGTGTCCGATTGTTTAACTTTCAGATTCGAAAAAGGCGGCTATGTTGAAACAACCCCTACCATCTGGGGAGTTCGGGAGGAGTTTAACTGATGTGCTTGTGGAAGGCGAAGTACGTCCTGAAAATCCATTTCCAGGACTTAGGCCTTTTTCCCTGGACGAGTGTCATCTCTTCTTCGGTCGCGAGGGGCAGGTTGATGAAATGCTCGTAAAGCTTGCTGATCACCGCTTCGTTGCGGTGATGGGCTATTCGGGCAGCGGTAAGTCTTCCCTGATGTACTGCGGACTTATCCCCGTCCTTTTCGGGGGATTCATGACCCAGACTGGTCCGCACTGGAACGCTGTTATTGCCCGCCCGGGTAATGCGCCAATAAATAATCTCGTAGAGGCAATCCTGGATTTTCTGGTCAGCTCTGAACGCATTCAGGAGGAGGATAAGCAAATTCATTTTGCGATTATCGAATCGGTGCTGAGGAGCGGGCCGAACGGCCTCGTTGACGTTGCGCGGTTTCTTCAGCAAAGTGAGGAAGAGAACATCTTTTTCCTGATCGACCAGTTTGAAGAGATATTTCGATATCGCGAGAATGTCGGTACCGATGAAGCATTCAACGAGTCGCAGTTATACGTCAGCCTTCTGTTGAATGCGGTGTCGCAAAGTAAGGTGCCCGCATACGTGGCGTTGACCATGCGGTCTGATTTTCTCGGAAGTTGTTCCGTCTTTCCATCTCTTACAGAATTCATCAACCGAAGCAATTACCTGGTTCCGCAAATGACGCGAGAACAAAAGAAGATGGTAATTGAGGGGCCAATCGCCGTGGGTGGGGGCAAGATCACCCAACGCCTTGTAAAACGCTTGCTGATGGACGTTGGGACCGAGCAGGACCAATTGCCAATTCTTCAGCATGCGCTGATGCGTACCTGGGACTATTGGATCCAAAACCGGGAACCCGGCGAGCCGATGGATCTCAGGCATTATCAGGCCATCGGACGTATCCAGGAGGCGTTGTCGCAGCACGCCAATGAGGCGTATGACGAACTCGACTCCAAACAGAAACTGATCGCTGAGATCCTCTTCAAGAATATCACGGAAAAGACGCCTGATAACCGCGGTATGCGCCGACCGGTTCGCCTCGGGTTGGTTGCAGAGCTGGCGGAAGTGGAAGAGGAGGACGTAATCTTTGTGGTCGAGCATTTCCGCCGGCCTGGAAGGTCATTCCTGATGCCGGGGGCAAACGTGCCCCTTAACGGAGACTCGATGATCGAGTTGTCCCATGAAAGCTTGATGAGGATTTGGAAGCGATTGGATGTTTGGGTCGACGAAGAATTTGAATCGGCCCAGATGTACAAGAGGCTTTCGGAGGCCGCCGCAATGTATCAAATCGGCAAGACGGGGTTATGGCGTCCACCCGACCTTCAACTCGCCCTCAACTGGCAGAAAAAACAAAATCCGACGCGCGAGTGGGCACAGCGATACGATGAGGCCTTCGAGCGCGCGATAGTGTTTCTCGATACCTCTCGCATCACTTACGAGGCAGAGCTGAAGAACCAGGAGATGATGCAACGTCGCGTGTTGCGTCGAACGCGCGCTACCGCGGTGATTCTTGGTATCGCCTTCGTTGTAGCAATCGGGTTGTTCTTTTTTTCGTACGTGCAGCGCATTGCCGCGGAAACGCAATACCTCCGTGCCGAAGAACAAACTGTGATTGCGAATGCCAAGACGGCGGAGGCGGAAGCAAATCGAATAGAGGCCGAGGAACAAACGCGCCGGGCGCTCGAGGCGCAGGCTGAATTGAGCGAAGTGAACCGACGCCTCGCAAAAACACTCGAGGACTTGCAAGCCGCATTGGATGAAGCCGACAGGGCCCGAAAAGAGGCCGAGAACAACCTGCAGTTGGCAAACCTTGCACGGGATACGGCACAAATGCAGCGCGCCATCGCCCTGCAACAATACAATCGCGCGGATAGTTTGCTGGCTCAGGCGAACCGATTGCTGATGCTGACCATTGCGCAGAACCTCGCAACGAAGTCTGTCCAGGAAGTCGACGACCAAAACCTCGCTGGACTTTTGGCTATGCAGGGTTACCGCTTCCACACGCGGTACAATGGCGACCTCTATGACCCTTATATTTACGAAGGACTATATACAGCGCTGACGAAACTCAACAATAATCTCAACTACAACGCAATAAGAACTCCCGGACCAGCGCATGTTCACGTGAAAGCCCTCGAAGTGTCCAGGAGCACCAATCGATTCTATACGGCGGGTGTCGATGGTCGCATCATGTTGGGCGACCACGCTTCTCTTCGTGTAGGACCTACCGGATGGGTGCATCCGTACCCAACGAAGGCGATCGCATTAAGCAAAGATGAGAAATACATTGTGCACGGCAGTGATTCTGCTGTACTCCAGATATATGACCTTGCCGGCCGGGGATCGCGGCCATTCGCGGTAATAACCGATTTGCCGGGCGCGACAAACGATTTGGAATTCCTTCCCGACAACAGTGGGTTCGTCGTTTCTAAATCGACGAATTCTTTACACCTCGTGAATCACCTTACGGGAGAGTCGCGCGTTATCGCGGCGACGAGAGAAGAATTAAAGGCAATCTCTATAAGTCCTGATGGTTCCCTTGTCGCTGGTGCGACGTGGTCTGGCAAGGTGATCCTGATCAATCTGACAGATAATTCGCAACGCGTCCTGGTGGATGACGCCAGCCTGAGAATACTTTCGGTGAAGTTTAGCCCGGATGGAACTCGTCTTGCTATTGGAGCCGATGATAAGGCCAACTTACGCGGTCATGTTAAGCTCTACACACTTGCCACGGGAGAGATTCGCCAAATGGGGGGGCATCGTGCGGGCGTAAACGATATTGAGTTTAGCCCCGATGGAAAATTACTGGCGACGGCGGGCGCTGATAAGCGACTCTTGCTATGGATATTGGCGAGCCCTGAGGCACTTCCGATTTCCATGAACAACAATAATGGCTTTATCTGGGATATCGCGTTTACCGGCGACTCCGATTATCTTATTGCTGCGTGCAGTGAGTCGGAGATTCGCGTCTGGCCGACCAATCCTAAGCTGCTCGCAGAACAGATTTGCCCGAAAGTCACCAGGAATATGACCGTCGAGGAGTGGAAAACTTACGTAGGTGAACGGGAAGAATCCAAGTACGAGCCGACATGTGTCAACTTACTAATTAACAGCCATTGACCATGACGTGGGCTCGTAATCTTATCATTTGCTTCGCCTTGACATCGGTCCCGCTCAGTTCATTCGGACAAACAGAGGATTGCGAGGCGACGCTTAACCGTGCCGTTGACGAATTCAATGCTGGCCATTTTTACGCCATTCCGATGATTCTGGGGCGGTGCCTGGATCAATTCTCAAGAGAGCAACGACAGCGCGCTTATTTGCTTTTGACCCAAACCTATTTGCTTTTGGATGATCCCATCGGTTCGCGCCAAAGTTACCTGGCGCTGCTCGACGCGAACCCCGAGTTTGTACCCGACACCGCGTTGCATCCGATCGATGTGATCTATCTGAGCAAACGTTTCACCGCCACTTCAATTTTTTCGTGGTTCGTCAAGGCCGGCGGAAATACGTCCATACCGCGGGTGATTCACGACTTGTCGGCATTCGGTGAGGAACCGACGGAAAAGT
>CAZIAG010000289.1:4587-5392 GCA_964537375.1 uncultured Roseivirgaceae bacterium | reverse complement strand
AACGCCATCTGCAGGTTGCTCGCCGGAAAGCGAATGGCAGGACTCTACCGTCGGGAAGATTACTGTCCCGACCCGGAGTATTACGCCATCTCAACTGACGACGATCACGAAGTGCTCAAGTTTCTGAGAATTGTCGATGCGCTTCACATTGAGCGCAAGGGAATCGATCTCGAGTTTCCATTCTACGTAGAAGATGAGCATGAATTTGAAATAGCAAACACAAGGTGGAATCTCACATCGGAACGATACATCTGTCTGCATCCCGGCTCGCGAAATCCCCGAAAGCGATGGCCGGCATCCAACTTCGTAGCCTTAGGGAACTCTTTAGCGTCGCGCGGGCACCGCATCGTGCTCACGGGTTCCAGATCGGAACGCGACCTATTGAGTGAAGTTGAGTCCGGCATCAATCACCCGGTTGTCAACAGAGTCAAAGGCGCCACCTGCGAAGTAAGCCTTGGCCTTCTCGGCAAAGTGATAAAACATTCGTCATTGATGATCACCAATGATACTGGAGTTTCCCACATCGCGTCTGCGCTGGCGGTACCGAGCGTCATCATCTTTTCCGATCATTCCAACGTAAAGAGATGGTTGCCATTGGACGACGCCCTGCATCGGGCAATCACGGCCGAGCAAGCCAAAAATGTTGCGCACGTTATTTCATGCGCTCTCTCGTTGCTGGCGGCGACGGTACCTGCGTGAGGGAGGCGTATATAGGTACCTTCACCAGGTTGACTGTTTCTCCACAAGGAAGGAGCCAATGACCAACGCATCAAACGGCGACGTCCAAAAGCATTCTATTGCATCA
>CAZIAG010000289.1:0-4570 GCA_964537375.1 uncultured Roseivirgaceae bacterium | reverse complement strand
GCTTGCCAAGCGTATTAAACGACGTATTGACAAGAACGGGGACATCCGTAAGCCGCTTAAACTCTTTGAGCAATGCGTGGTATAGGGGATGTTGCCGTGAATTTACGGTTTGAATTCGGGCGGTACCATCCACATGGGTTACCGCCGGTATCCTGGAGGTTTTGTCCGGTCTCACGTTATGTACAAACAACATAAAAGGTGAATACGACGCGTCCTCAAACCAATCTGCAGCGTCCTCTTCGAGAACAACCGGAGCGACGGGTCTGAAGTCTTCCCTGTCCTTCACGTCATTGAGACGCGCTTGCATCGACGGTTGAATCGGCGACGCGAGAATAGAACGGCTTCCCAACGCTCTTGGACCGAACTCCATCCGTCCCTGAAACCACCCAATGATCTTATCGTCGGCAAGAAGCCGCGCAGTTTCCAATGGCACGTTGTCCATAACGCGATATGGCACTTTTGTCCATTGCAAAAACTTTTCAATTTCCTGATCCTCATATTCCGGTCCGAGATATGCATGATCCATGGTGAACTTGCGAAACCCGCTATTTCGATTCTGAGCATCCACCCAAACAGCAGCGCAGCGCCGTACCCGCATCTCCAGCGGCAGGTTGTATCCATATATTCCGGAACGGACCGCGATCGCGCAAGTATGCATTCATCACACAGTTGAGGGCCACGCCGCCTGCAAGGCAAAGATTTTCCTCCCTGGTCTCCCGATGAAGCCACTCGGCCAGATGAAGTACCGTATCCTGTACGGCATGTTGCAACGACTGCGCGATATCAAAATGTCGTTGTTCAATGGGCTCGTGCTTTTTCCGCATCGGACAAAACATTTTCTCAAAATCTCCGTCGTTCACAAGATAGTCTCCTCCGCCGTTCACGTGAATGATTGATCGAAATGCCTCCAGGAATTTCGGCCTGCCGTACGAGGCGAGTGCCATCACCTTGTACTCATCGGATGAGTGCAAAAAGCCCAACCAACGGGTAACCCTTTCGTAAAGCAAACCGAGTGAATGCGGCATATTGACCTGTCCGACCTTATTCAGCTTGCTCCCGTTGCCCACGTAATACGAAGTTGTCGCATGTTCACCCCTGCCGTCAATGGTCATCACAGCGGCGCGTTCGAACGGTGAAACCAGAAACGCGCTTGCGGCGTGGGATAAATGATGATCTACGTAATGCCATTTTCTATCCAGTCCATTCACGCCCCGGAAACGAGGTTGAAGATGATGTGGCCATCCATCCGCCAGTTGAAATGGCGCATTGGCGATATACGAAACAAACAACGGATCCCATGGAGACATCCAGAGCTTCGCCTTCCGGGATACCGAAGGTCTTAATGGAAGCGTGAGTACATCGAACTGTTTCAGCGCGCCGTTCAGAAGCTGCGCCGGGTCAAATGAATAAGCAATATGATCGACATCGTTAAGGTGGATATTCTCAACCTCCAGGCAATAATTAACCGCGTGAAACGGTAGTTCGTAAGTTGAGAACGGGATCGGTCGTTTCCCATGTTTAACGTGAGTAAACCTCTCTTCCTCCGCGGCAGCGACAACCTCTCCATCCTTTACGAGGCAAGCGGCGGAGTCATGAAATGCAGCATTGATACCTAATGTGTACATCCGTATTTTCCTGCAATATTCCAAGGCCATGTAATAAAACTATTCCTTTGCCTTTACATCGTTCTCTGATGATCCTGTAAAACCGCTTCTGCACAAAATTATCGTCGCCGATACCAACGTGGTCCATTACTTGCTTTTGACATTTATGTAAACAACCGCAAAGGGCTTTCGTTGCATCCGACTACCGGACCGCTCTGTCTGCAAACGTTGTAAATACCTCGAGAAATTTTACCTTACACCGGACAACCATCTTCACCGCGTCGCCGTATGTTTGCATTGAAGAACTGACACGAATCCTCTCCTTTTCATTTCCTCTATTCGTGTTCAATTCAGCGCCGTATCCAGAAAGACCCTACTGGGAATGTCAAACGACAATGATTAATGCTACAATGATGAACGCTACAATGAAACGGATAGCCATCTTAACGGGAGTGATCGTATGCCTGGTAGCGCTTGTCGCCGGAGCGGACTTCGCGCCCGCTTTACCGGAAACGACGCAGCCTAAAGAGGATTGTGTCGGGTACACAGTCGTTGAGGCCGGCGTGGGCGTGAATTGCCATGGCGACACCATCCGTCTTACAAAAAGATACGGATACTACGAGGCTGTTCGCGCGCGATAACGGTTTGCGTCAAACCATCTTGATTTTGAGGAAAAATTCCACACCGTTAAATAAGAACATCGATTCCCGCATAATACGGCAGTGACGGAGAGGGCGGCATGACATTGGCGCGAGCATCAGGAAAAACGCACCATGAATAAGCTTCTTTCAACTGTCATCGCATTGCTTATCACCAGCACACTACTCCGCGCCCAGGATCAGCAGCGAGACTTAACACAGCAAAGAGAAGACGATCGTCAGAAAGTCGAGATACGCGATCTTCCACAGCCCGTCAGAACAGCTCTGGAATCCACGGAATATGCGGGCTGGACGGTCAGTTCAGCGTACCGCACGACCCAGACCGAAGCGGTAGACGAAACCCAGAGTATGGAAGTATACGTCGTTGAATTAAAAAGTGGTGCTGAAACCCGGCTTGTGAGATTCGACCGGGATGGCAACCGTATTGATGAACATCGTCACGACGAGTAAAATTTTCAATTTTTGATCGGGTCCGGCAGCACACGCAGTCGCCCTGCAATTTAACCGAGACTTCCGTCGCGTCCGGGCGACGCTTTCCGTGCAACATGCATTATATTTACCGTAATGCAACATAACTTCCGTTTTACCGGGCTCACGGATGCACAGGTTCTGACCTCGCGGCGGCAGTATGGTACGAATACCACGGCCGAAGCAAAAGGATATTTTTGGACAGCTTTCAAGAATATCGTCACGGAACCGATGTTCGTTCTGCTCGTCGCTACCGCATGCGTATATTCCGTGCTCGGCGAACTGAACGAAGCGATCTTCATGGTGTTCGCGATCGGGGCCGTCTCGGCGATTTCCCTTTTCCAGGAACGGCGTAGCAGAAAGGCCCTGGATACCCTCAAAGCTTATGCGCGAAAGAGGGTCAGCGTGCTGCGCAATGGAAAGGTTATCCGAATACCGTCCGATGAAATCGTCGTTGGCGACTTCATCGTCGTTGAAGAGGGTGCCCTGATACCGGCCGACGGCATTGTCCGGCAATCCAACGATTTCACTGTGAATGAATCCGTGCTGACAGGCGAATCATTCACGGTTGCCAAGGATTCAAACACACCGGCTCAAAATGAAGTTTATCAGGGAACACTTGTTTCGTCCGGGCTTGCACTGGTTGAAGTAACCGCCATTGGCCAGCAAACCAGACTTGGTACCATCGGAACATCGTTGGAGAGTATCGAAGAAGAGACCACACCTCTTCAGCAACAGATCCGACGATTTGTGCGGCGAATGGCCATCGCTGGTATCCTGGTCTTTCTCCTCATTTGGGCTTACAACTTCCTGCTCTCCCGTGACATTCTTGACAGCCTTTTGAAAGGGCTAACGCTCGCGATGTCGATCTTACCAGAAGAAATTCCGGTGGCATTTGCCACGTTCATGGCACTGGGTGCCTGGAGACTGATGCAGCAAGGGATCATTGTAAAGCAGATCAAGACGGTTGAAACTTTGGGCTCGGCCACGGTGATCTGTATCGACAAGACCGGCACGATTACCGAGAACAGCATGAAACTCGAAAGGATATATGTTCACAAATTACGGAAGACGGTTCACTGGACAGACGAAAATGCCCTGGCGGTCAAGGAAGTTATTGAGGCAGCGATGTGGGCTAGCGAGCCCGTCCCTTTTGATCCGATGGAGAAGACGCTGCATGAAGCCTATCGCGCATCGACGGACAACGACAGGCGAAAGGATGCAACAATGGTGCATGAGTATCCCCTTTCGGGCCGACCCCCAATGATGACCCATATTTTTCGCACTGCGAACAGCGAAGTAATCATTGCTGCAAAAGGCGCACCGGAAGCGATATTTCGGACATGCGATCTGAGTGCCGCGGAAAGGGAACAAGTTACCGCCGAATGGACGACCCTTGCCTCAAATGGTTATCGCGTGCTTGGTGTGGCGTATGCCCGCTGGAGCGAAAGCGCGTTTCCGGAGAAACAGGAAGACTTTCCTTTCCATTTTCTTGGGCTTGTTGCATTCTTCGACCCACCAAAACAGAATATCAGGCAAGTACTTGATCAATTTTACGCGGCGGGTCTTTCCGTTAAGATCATTACCGGTGACAATGAACAAACCACTGCTTCAATTGCCCGACGAATCGGTCTGCATAATGCGGACATCACGGTCGACGGCGAGCAGCTCATGGAGATTAACGATAACCGTCTCGATACGCTCACCCAACAATCGAACATATTTGCCAGGATGTTCCCGGACGCAAAGTTGCGGGTCGTAAATGCGCTCAAGCGCCAGGGCCATGTCGTTGCGATGACCGGCGATGGCGTCAACGATGCCCCATCGCTCAAGGCAGCG
>CAZIAG010000288.1:3259-5392 GCA_964537375.1 uncultured Roseivirgaceae bacterium | reverse complement strand
AAAAGCTACCTGGTGGAAAACACCTGGAGCGAACCGAAAAATATCGGCCCGCTCGTTAATGGTCCAGCCAGTGAATATTACTTTACTATCGACTCAAAGTCGAATCGACTCTATTACGCGCGGTCAGAACCCGGAGACGAGGAAAATCTTGACCTGCATTCTTTCCCGGTTCCGATGGAGGCCAAGCCCGATGCAGTTGCCAGGCTTACCGGCTCGTTGGTGGACTCGAGAACGAAAAAGCCCTTTCACGGAATCGTATCAGTTATCGATATCGAACACGGTGTCGAGGTGGCTCCGCAGTACTTACGTCCCGATGGATCATTTGATTTTGATCTGATCAATCACCGCAATTACCTGCTCATCATTCAGGGAGATGACTTCTTCAGAATTGAAGAATTTTTTTATATGGACGGTGAGATGGAAATGCATCGGGAAACGGAACCCATTGAATCGAAGATCGCTTTCGAAACATTGGAGTTTGAAGCCGGCAAGGCTAACATCCTTCCTTCAATGCACGAAGACCTCGCTCGGCTCGGCAACTTCCTCGTAGATCACCCGAGGTTCATGCTGGCTATCTTAGGTCATACGGATTCACAGGGAAGCGAAGAGGCCAACCTTAAACTGTCACAGGCGCGCGCTGATGCGATTATGAAGTATCTTATCGACACATTCCGTATTGACCCCGCCCGAGTCTCCGCACATGGATACGGCAGTTCCCGTCCACTGGTTATCGAACAGCACGACGACCATCGAAAGCTCAATAGGCGCGTCGAATTTGAAATAACACGTGAGCCATAGACCAATAGCAAAAAGAGTTGTCTTCATAAAAAAACGTCCGTGAGCCGTCTCACGTTGATAATTTCCGTTACGTTGCTATGCGGATGCGCCTCCGGGAAACAAGCCCACGTGACGATTCCGAAAACCCCGCCCGAGCCACGGGTCTCGACTGGCCAACAACCGCTTTTCCTGGTGAACAATAAAATTGTCACCGAAGAAGAATTTCATTTGATGGATCCGGGACGATAGAATCGATTACAATTTTAAAGGACTCCGTTGCCACAGGAACATACGGGTCGGATGGACGTTATGGCGTGATCCTCATCGAGACGAAAGGGGGAATGGGAAAAACGGCTCCCAAAAAACAACAATAGCCAGGCAACACCCTAAGGACGGTCGACCGCCGACGCTGAGCCGGGGAGAATGCCCGGCGTAAACTAGTTGCTCGAAATCTTTATGATGTCGTTAGCAAAAATGAACACGATCAGAACGAGCAGGAACACCATGCCAATCTTCTGCGCTGTTTCCAGGAATCTGTCGGATGGTTTTCGACGTGAAACCATTTCGTAGGTAAGGAACATCACATGTCCTCCATCTAAGGCAGGGATCGGAAGGAAATTAACAAACGCCAATACCAGGGATAACAGGCCGGTCAGCCTCCAGAAACGTTCCCAGTTCCACTCCACACCAAACGCCTGCATGATGCCCAATGGACCCGACAACGATTCTCGCGCCGGTAATTTGCCGGTAATAATCTTTCCGAATGCACGCACCTGATCGCCGAGCGCCGTGAAGGCGAGCTCCGTGCCCCGGGGTATCGACTCCAAAAAACCGTAATTGACTACTTCTATCGCGCTGGCCTCGAAGGCTTCCATATCGGGGTAAAAACCGATTGCAGAGTCGCCTTTAAATTTCTCAAAGAAGGTGAACGTCTCACCCGCACGCACCACCGAGACACTAATGGAATCACGACTCGTCTCAACGGCCTCTGCCACAACTGTATTCACCTCATCAATGTACTTGACAGGCACGTCGTTCACCGAGACAAGCCGATCGCCTTTCCGTAGCCCCACCTTATCAGCGATCGCGCCTTCGTTCACCTTGCCCACTATCGCAGGTAAACGAAAAGTGGCAAACTGGCCCGGACTGACTTTGCTTTTGAACTGCGTAATCAGGTCCTGCGGAATCTTAATGTCCATCTGTTGGCCGTCACGCTCCACGGTGTAGTACCCGTCGCTTGAAAGAAGGGTTCCGGGGTTAAGGATGTCCTCGAAATACCGAAAGGGTTCACCGTTGATTGCGACGATTTTGTCGCCTGTCTGCAAGCCGATTTGCTCTCCCACGGGACCTACCCTG
>CAZIAG010000288.1:0-3249 GCA_964537375.1 uncultured Roseivirgaceae bacterium | reverse complement strand
TCTTGTTCACTTCATCCATCAGGATGTGCGTCTCGCCGTATACGAAGATTATTCCGATAAAGATCAAAATCCCAACGATCACGTTGACTGTAATACCACCGAGCATCACAATAAGGCGCTGCCATGCGGGCTTGGAACGGAACTCCCAGGGCTGCGCGGGCTGCTTCATCGTTTCGGTATCCAACGATTCATCGATCATGCCTGAGATCTTCACATAGCCGCCAAGAGGGATGGCACTGATCGCATACTCTGTCTCGCCTTTCTTGAACGACCAGAGCTTGGGAGGGAAACCGATAGAGAATTGCTCCACACGCATTCCGAAATACTTCGCGGCCAGGAGGTGACCCAACTCATGCACTGCCACAAGGAAGGACAAACTCAGCAACAACTGAGCGACCATTATCATCCAATTCAAATCCATTACCGGTTTTCGTTTCTACTTAATGTTTTACGAGTTCAAGGGCCCTTAGTCGTGTCTCCCGATCGGTGTCGACGTAGTCATCGTAAGAGGGGCTTTCAATATAAGGGATTTTCTGAAGGCATTGTTCCACTATGTCGGACATTTCCAGAAAACCAACCTTATCCTTCAAAAATTCCGCCACCGCCACCTCGTTCGCTGCATTCAGCACACACGGGGCATTCCCGCCTTTGTTCACGGCCTCGTAAGCCAGCGCAAGATTACGAAAAGTTTCAAAATCCGGCTTTTCGAACGTCAACAAAGGGTTCGATAAAAAATCGAACCGCGGTACGTCCGACTTTAATCGGCGCGGGTAAGTCAGGGCGAATTGAATGGGTAAACGCATATCCGGCCACCCAAGTTGCGCTTTTATGGAACCATCCACGAACTCCACCATTGAATGGATCACTGACTGAGGATGAATGACCACCTCTACTTGCGAGGGCAGCACCCCGAAGAGCCAGTGCGCTTCGATAACCTCCAGCCCCTTGTTCATCATTGTCGCCGAGTCAATGGTGATTTTCGGACCCATCGTCCAATTAGGGTGTCGCAGAGCCTGTTCTTTCGTAGCGAAACGCACCTCCTCTCTTGTCTTGCCTCGAAAAGGTCCGCCCGAGGCCGTGAGAATGAGTTTGTGGATCCGGTTGTGAAACTCTCCTACGATGCACTGAAAGATCGCCGAATGTTCTGAATCGATCGGATAGATATTCACCCCGCGCTCACGCGCGAGCGACGTCACCAATTTACCTGCAACCACAAGCGTTTCTTTGTTGGCAAGTGCGATATCCTTGCCAGCCTCGATCGCCTTGATGGTCGGCTTCAATCCCGAGTACCCAACCAGGGCGGTCAGCACAAGGTCCACCGTATCCATGGTGACCACGTCGGCAAGCGACCGTTGCCCGGCGAACACCTTTATGGGTTGGTCCCGCAGGGCTTCTTTCACCAGCGCGTAATGCTCTTCGTTACAAATGACAACAGCGTTTGGCTGAAATCGTCGGGCTTGTTCAATCAGTAGCCGGGCATTGCTTTGGGCAGTAAGCACCTCCACTTCGAATTCGTCCGGATGTGCGAAAATCACCTCCAATGCCTGGGTACCAATCGATCCCGTCGACCCGAGAATGGCAATACGCTTCCTTTTCAAAACACTCAGTTCATTTAGGTTCAGCGGCACGAAACGTGGCCGACGCTTATTATCTGTTAATCAATTTCGTCAGGATATCTTTCGCCGCCTCCATAACTACGGTACCCGGTCCAAAAACAAACGATGCGCCAGCTTTATAGAGGAAGTCGTAATCGTGTGGCGGAATAACGCCTCCCGCCACGACCATAACATCATCCCTTCCGAGTTTCGAGAGTTCTGCAACCAGCTCCGGTATGAGCGTCTTGTGCCCACCGGCGAGACTTGAAATGCCAACGATATGCACGTCGTTCTCAACGGCCTGCAAAGCCACCTCTTCCGGCGTTTGAAAGAGCGGACCAATGTCGACATCAAAGCCCAGGTCCGCGAAACTCGTGGCAATAACTTTGGCACCACGGTCATGACCATCCTGTCCCATCTTTGCTACCAGGATGCGCGGACGTCTTCCCTCAAGGGATGCAAATTGATCGGACAGCTTTCTTACTTCATCAAATGAGGAATGATCTTTCATTTCGGCCGAATATACACCCGAAACGGATCGCACCGTAGCCTTGTACCTACCAAATACCTTTTCCATGGCGAAAGAAATCTCGCCTAGTGTCGCCCGACGCCTGGCCGCCTCAACGGCAAGCTCCAGTAAATTACCTTTTCCGCTTTCGGCGCAATTGGAAATGGCATTCAAAGCCTCAGCCACTTGTGCGTCATCTCTCTCGCGCTTTAACTGCTGAAGCCGTTCGACCTGCTCATTCCGTACCGCCGTGTTGTCGACTTCGAGGATATCGAAGTCAGGATCTTCCTGTATTTTGTATTTATTGACTCCGACGATCACATCGCGCCCGGAATCGATGCGCGCCTGCTTCGCTGCTGCCGCCTGCTCAATCCTGAGCTTTGGGATTCCGCTTTCGATCGCCTTAGTCATTCCCCCGAGTTTTTCGACCTCGTCGATCAGTTCCAACGCCCTCTCAGCGAGTTTGGTTGTGAGGTACTCGACGTAATACGATCCACCCAACGGATCCACTGTCCGGGTGACGCCCGTTTCCTTTTCAATAAACAACTGGGTGTTTCGCGCAATTCTCGCTGAGAAATCTGTCGGGAGAGCAATGGCCTCGTCGAGCGAGTTCGTATGAAGGGATTGTGTACCGCCGAGCACGGCTGCCATCGCCTCTACACATGTTCGCGTTACGTTGTTGTACGCATCTTGCTTCGTAAGGCTCCAGCCTGAAGTCTGACAGTGTGTTCGCAACGCAAGCGACTTCGGATTGGATGGTTGGAATTGTTTCACCAGGTGCGCCCAGAGAAGGCGACCAGCACGCATCTTTGCTACCTCCATAAAGAAGTTCATACCAATGCCCCAAAAAAACGACAGTCGCGGAGCGAAGTCGTCAATGGCAATCCCCGCCTTCAGTCCAGCCCGAATGTATTCAAGTCCATCAGCCAGGGTGTAGGCCAGTTCCATGTGCGCGGGTGCACCAGCCTCATGCATGTGATAACCGCTGATGCTTATCGTATTGAACTTCGGCATGAACCGCGAAGCATATGAAAAAATATCGGCCACAATACGCATGGAGGGTGCCGGCGGGTAGATGTACGTATTGCGGACCATAAATTCCTTAAGGATGTCGTTCTGAATTGTGCCGCTTAACTGGTGTGGTTT
>CAZIAG010000287.1:4547-5414 GCA_964537375.1 uncultured Roseivirgaceae bacterium | reverse complement strand
ACACCGGTTACATTTCCGGCCATTGAACAGGTCAATGAGATGGCTCCACAACCCGATAGTCACCCCCGTTGACCCCAAAAAAAAGACGATTCACACAAACAGATTGTAATCACATGACTCACAACAACGAACCGGCCCTCCGTATCGAGAACATTGCCCCCATCCTGTATGTCGCAGATATGGAGCGAAGCCTGCGTTTTTACATCGACATACTCGGCTTCAAAAACGCCGATTGGGGAGACGACAATTTTACTGGCGTCGGCCAGGACGGTGCAGAGATCTACCTGTGCAAGGGCACGCAAGGACCACCCGGAACGTGGGTTTGGATCGGATTCGACGGAGACATAATGGCACTGCATGAAAGTTTAAGAGCAAAAGGCGCCGTCATCAAACGTGCACCGACAAATTTTCCGTGGGCATATGAACTGCATGTGCAGGATCCCGACGGCCATGTTCTGAGATTCGGAACCACACCCGACCAAAACAAACCCTATGTGGAGTGGTGAAAAAACGGAAACGGTGACCCTGGAACAACTCTTTCAGGACAAATCCATCAAAGCCAAAAAGAAAGTGTCCAGCATCGGCGGGTGGCTGCTTTCCGGAGAACTTCCGGTTCACGAGCTGTTGACTTTCGCTGAAAAACAGAAGGCCGACAACAAGGCCACCTGCATCGAATCTCTCGAATACGCGACGAAAAAGGACCCCGCGATCGCGGAGGCAAGACTTTTGTCGTTTGTGACTAACTCCCTGAAAGACGATGAACCGAGGGTGAAATGGGAAAGCGCCAGGGTGATCGGAAACATTGCGCGCTTGTTCCCCGACGATTTGATGAAGCCCATGGAAAACCTCCTGATCAATGCCCGAAAC
>CAZIAG010000287.1:0-4537 GCA_964537375.1 uncultured Roseivirgaceae bacterium | reverse complement strand
ATTGTAGTTCGGTGGGCAACCGCGTATGCGATGGCCGAGATCGCGAAATTAAAGACTGACTACAACAAAAAGCTCCTTCCGAGGCTTGAAGAGCTCTGTAAGAAGGAGCAAGACAGCGGTGTAAAAAAGAAATATCTAGATGCAATGAAGAGGGTCAAGAAATAGTGTATCGAGTCAGGCGACGGAACCAGGGAGATTGGTCAACCACAACTATTCGATAACGATAATTCGCTCACACCCTTTGACCAAACAAGATCGCACCCTATTTTTGAAAACGTGGTATGATAACCCCTTCAACCGATTTGCAAAGATGACAAACCAGGAGACAATCGACTTTCTCGTTGAAAAATATGGTGACCGGGTGGACATCGCCGAGCCGTTGATCAACACAGATAACAAAACCATATCCACGCAGTTGCGACTGGTGGAAAAACAAATCGGCAGGACAAAGATCCTTGGATTCTTTTGGGTTGCGGTCGGGTTGGCCTGGGTGTTAACGAGTACCGTAGCGCTTGCTACCGTCACCGATGCAGTCAAGGTATTTAACCTGGGTCTGGGAATCATTTATTTTGTTTCCGGGCTCCTCTATCTCAGTCGCAACGGAGAACTGAAAAAGAAGAAAGTGATTCTTGACGTGATCTTGTTCATACATAACTCAAGCTACGCCGACGCCAGACCTGAAAAGCCATAGCAGTCGGAGCTTTGGACTCCGCATTAAGGCCAAAGGCACGAGACCTCACCATGGAACCCGACATCGGCCTGATCCGAATCGTGCCCTCATACGATCGGCGAGCCCTGTTTCCTGCTGGCCGAAGAAAATCCCTTAAAGCACCAGGCAGCGCATACTAACGATGAAGCAATTGATAACGGTAAGCAAAGAGAAAAAGTCCGACCACGCCCAGGTATTCCATGTTCACCTCCAGGCCTTTGGTCGACCAAACGAAGGGCGTCTGGTGGATGCGTTGCGCGCCAATGCCGAAGTCTTTATCCCTGAATTGTCAATCGTGGCGCGGGATGACGGTCGCGTTGTAGGACACATCCTGTTCACCAGAATTAACATCCGCCACGAAGCGGGGACTGTGCACGAAAGTCTCGCGTTGGCGCCAGTGGCGGTCATTCCGGTATATCAGGGAATTGGAATCGGTGGACGTTTGATCAACGAGGGGTTGGCTGTTGCGAAACGTCTTGGATTCAGGTCGGTAATTGTGTTGGGGCACGAAAATTATTACCCGAAGTACGGATTTAAGCCTGCCGACAAATGGAATATCAAATGCCCGTTCGAGGTCCCCTCCAATGCATTTATGGCGCTCGAACTGGAGGATGGCAGTCTTGGACATGTGTCAGGTACAGTGGTCTATCCAAAAGAATTTGATGCCGCCTGACCATTTGTCCATTCAAGTGCCGTTATTTCCCCGATTGAGAATATCAAAACTTTGACTAATATAGCCTGTGCCGGAGGATTGAAATTCTCCAGTGATACCAAACACAAACGGGGACGCTTATGGCCGCTGTCAAGCCCAGTACGATTGACGAGTACATCAAATCATTTCCCAAAGAGGTGCAGGCCATGCTAAAACAGATTCGGCAAACGCTAAAGAAAGCGATTCCCGGATGCGAAGAAAAGATCAGTTACGGAATACCCACCGTAACACTCGACGGCCATTACGTGGTGTATTATGCGGCTCACAAGAAGCACATCGGCCTCTACCCTGTCCCGGAGGGTGCGAAAGAGTTCGAAAGGGATTTTGCAAAGTACAAGACATCGGGCAAAGGAGCGATTCAATTTCCCCTCGATGAGCCTATGCCGTTGTCTCTCATAACAAAAATCGCCCGATACAGAAAACGGGAGGTGATCAGAAAATACTCAAACAACCGATGAGAACGGTCGCTCCTAGGATGGATGCAGAGTAAGCTGTTGCCCGATACCCGTACGCGTCCATGCCGCAGGTGAGTAATCAGCCGGGCTAAGCCGTCCGCCAAGTTCGCATCACCGCAGGAAGTTTGAGGGCAACCTTTTTATCCATCACCTCGATTTTGTTTACTTTGATGGCAGGAAACGGGACGCATCAACTCGGGACATCCCTTTGCCATGTTAACCACATAACGCAATAGATGAGAAAAGTCATCGCCACCATCAATATGACCCTTGACGGGTTTTGCGATCACACCCTGGCGGTCGCCGACGACGAATTGCACGAACACTTCAATGATGTGCTTAAACAAAGTGGTATCCTCCTCTACGGAAGGAAGACCTACCAACTCATGGAAGATACCTGGCCGGCGATTGTAAAAGAGCCGACCGGCAACCCGGCTACGGACGAGTTTGCCGTGCTCATCGACAGCGTTCCCAAACTCGTGTTTTCCAGGACATTGAAGCGCCTGGAATGGAGACTTTCGACGCTTGCAACGCGAAGCCTGGAAGACGAGGTGGCCGAGCTCAAGAAACAAGAGGGCAAACCGGTTTTGGTAGGAAGCCCAAGCCTGATCGCCGCCCTGACACAATTAAAGCTTATCGACGAGTACCAGCTCTGCATCCACCCGGTGATCGCGGGCAGCGGGCTCATCCTGTTTCGAAACATCACGGACAAAACCCTTCTTCGACTATTAAAAACAAAAACCTTCCGATCCGGTACCCTTGTGGTCTACTACGAACCGATTTGGAAATAATTTGATGACGGCTTGCCGGCGACCGGCAACCGTTCGCCTTATCCGGGGCCTGCCTTTTTCAAATCATTTCTTATTTTAGTCGCAAACACCCAATATGAAAACAACCGCTCATCACGACGAACGAATCGCCAAGATAACCTTCGCCTCGATTTACCCGCATTACGTGACCAAGGTCGAGGGCAAGGGTCGTACAAAAAAGGAATTGCACGAAGTGATTACCTGGCTGACCGGGTTCGATGACAAGAAAATTAAGGAGCTTATTGACGAAAAAGTCACGTTTGAAACTTTCTTCAAGAAGGCAAAACTCAATCCCAATGCAAAGCTGATTACCGGCGTAATCTGTGGATATCGCGTCGAGGAGATCGAGAACCCTTTGACACAAAAGGTTCGATATCTTGACAAGCTCGTCGATGAACTGGCGAAAGGTAAAAAGTTGGAGAAGATCCTCCGCGGCTCCGAATAACCGGGTCATTGCCCGCAGTCAGCAGTCAGGGCAACGAAAAGCAGAACTCGATATTAGTCAGCACGCCTTTAGCGGATAATCATCAGCATGCAATTCAGTCCAACCAACCCTATCGTTAAGCGCTGCATCCTGGGCATGGCAGCGGAAGAACAGGGTCATCTGGAGGAAGCCGCGAAGACTTTCCTTCAGGCCTGGAGTGAAGCGACAAACTCCTTTGAAAAATATCTTGCGGCACATTACGTCGCGCGGCATCAAGGCAATCCCTCCGACAAGCTGTGGTGGCTCCAAACCTCATTGCAGTTCGCGCTGGAAATGGACGACGACGGCGTCAAGAGTGCGTTCCCGGCACTGTATCGTAACATCGCCCGGTGTTACGAAGAACTAGACGACGCTGTCAGGGCAAAGGAAAATTATGATCTGGCGGCGTCGCATCAGGTAAAACCGTCCGACAAGGGGCCGTTCTACCACGGGACGAAAGCTGACCTGAAAATCGGCGACCTGCTGACACCCGGCGGCACTTCCAACTACCAGGCCGAACTACGGATGAACCACATCTATTTCACGGCCCTGGTCAACGGGGCAGGACTCGCTGCTGCATTGGCACAGGGCGACGGACGTGAACGCGTCTATCGGGTGGAACCCACAGGCAGTTTCGAAAACGACCCGAATGTCACCGACAAGAAATTTCCGGGAAATCCGACGCGCTCGTACCGCTCCGCACAACCGCTGCGAATTATCGGGGAAGTGACCGACTGGGAGAGGCAAACCCCGGAGCAGATTCAGCAATGGCGGGAGAAACTGGCGAACAACAAAGGGGAGATCATCAATTAAGCATTGGAATCCGTAGTCGAAGCGTTCCACCTATTCCAGCATTCCCTTGAAATCGAGCCAGTGGTTCCTTAAATTCACGATACGCCCGCAAGGAACCTGGGTCGAAAAAGCAATCCGTCAAATTTGGATACTTCAAATTACGATCACTACTCCTCCACACTCCCACGGCGGCGTATCGCCTGGGCAATACGCATCTTCCCGTTGTTCATTTCCGGCCTGTGGTTTGGCGGATGTGTGCGTGAATTCCAGGAAATCGTCGAGACCTATGAAGACGGTACACCAAAAATCATACTCACTTTTCGAGGCAGGAAAGATTCCCTGAACTATCACCAGTTGGTGCTGTATCCTTCGGGTAAGGCTGATCACGCGGGACAAATCGTTAATGGAAAAAAGAGCGGCACCTGGACATGGTGGCATGAGAATGGGAATCGAAAAGCACAATGTAAATTCGAGGGCGGACGCTACGTGGATACCATATTTCACTGGTACGAAAACGGACAAGTGCAGCAAGTAGAGGTTCTGCCCGCCAGTGGGATTCGCGACGGCGAATGTTGCAGCGGAACCACTACCCGGTAT
>CAZIAG010000286.1:0-5434 GCA_964537375.1 uncultured Roseivirgaceae bacterium | reverse complement strand
GATTGCACGGTGACGTTTACGGAATGACCTGACGATGGATTGGGATATACATCCAGGACGGTCGTCATCGCCGTCGACATGGTCGCTGTCGGATCGAGCGCGGACTCAGGAACGATCTGCCTTGTTTTTCCAGGGTATACCCAAAAGAGCTTTATTATCGAACTGCCGCCTCCTTCGAAATACTCGAGGCGAATTGCGTAACGCCTGCCACCGATCAATGCAACGGGATTTGAGTCGTCGTATGTTGCCTTGTGTCCCGTCCAATTATCGATGACCAGCTCGTCGTCGATCCACAATCGTACACCGTCGTCTGAAAGAGTCGTGAACGTGTAGTTGCCGGATACCGGTGCCGCTACTTCACCTTGCCACCGGGCTGAAAATTGGTTGTTGCTCACGCCGGGCCCGGGAGAACCATAAGCAAAATCAAAGTCGACGGTATTGTCCGTACGATTGATCACAGGAGGACCGGTCAAGTCTGTCCCGTTGTAGTATGCGGCGGTTATTCCACTTCCGTTACCGCCGTCATCGCCTCCGCCAGGCGCGGAGAGAAAAAGAGAACTCGATGGCACGGCCTGCTGCGAATGTCCAGGGTATGACCACATAAATCGGGCAACGGCACCTCCTCCGTTTTCATAATACTCGATCTTGACGGGGTAGTACTTACCGGCGGTAAGCTGGATCTGATTCGCGTAATCTGTTTTCGGTGAGTGATCGGTCCAATGGTCAATCACCAACTGGTTGTTAATCCAAAGACGGATACCATCGTCGGAAGTTGTGCTGAATTGATAGCCTGCTGTTGCCGGCGCCAGGACGTAGCCAGTCCAGCGAACCGAAAAGTCGTTGTTATTCACCGGCGTACCTGGCGAATCAGTTCCCCAGTCGAAATCAACCCGCGCATCGGTTCTGTTGAGTACGACCGGCCCGGAAAGAGTGATCGTGTTAAAATATTGACCCTTGAGTCCGTTTTGAGTATTGCCGCCTTGCGACGGCGTTGTCACGTTAAACGGACTGCTCAGGGAAGACCAGTTGCCAGCGGCGTCACGGGCGCGAACGGTAATTGAGTATGTCGTGCCCGGTTCTATCCCGTCGTCGAAATTGAAGGTCGTGTTGGTTGTGGTTCCACGAGAAGCACCGTTTCGAAAGACCTCGTACCGATCTACGCCGATGAAGTCTTTGGATGCTTCCCAGGAAACTCTGAAGGCAGTAGGCGATACGTTGGAGGCGGATAGATTTTTTGGCGCTGTCGGTGCCTGGAGATCATGGGCAGAGCAGTACGATCGGATAGCAGCATACCATTTTGCGGCCATCTTGTTTTCGCCCGCAGTGTTCGGATGTTTTCCATCGTAGGTGTCTGTTTGAGGATTGAAACCGCTGTATTGGTCAACAACAATGACGCGGGAGGCCGAAGTGTTTTTGGTGGCGGCAATACCGTCTATCTGGTTATTGAGTTCGACGATCTTCGAGTTGACGCTGGCCGTTGTGCCGATGATCTTAGCGAGGAAGATCGTGACCTTTGCGTTATCTGCACGAAGCCGGTCGATGATCGATTTGATTTCGTTTACCGTACTCGCCGTGGATTGCCCCATGAAGACATCATTGGTTCCAATGTGGAGCAGGACCATGTCAGGCGTGTACGAATGCAACCAGTTGCTGAGGCCGGAATAGATTTGATCTGCCCGGTACCCGCGGTGACCTTCATGATGCTTGTCAAACCCGGAATTGGGAAACGCGGGATTTCCGCCGTAGTTGGAACTCATCGTTCCTACAAAATCGAAACGCAATCCGGCAGACGTTAGCGACGACCACAAATTATAGCGGTAGCTGAAATGCGTTTGATCGCCATGTGTGATGGAGTTGCCAAGCGGAAGTATGCTAACGGTGTTTTGCCCTACACCGGGAATGGAAGAACACACGACCAGGGCAAGAGGCAGTAGAGTTGTTCTCATAGGCAGGAGTTAATGTGTCGACGTACTTAAATCTCATTCCAGTAATTGGGGATTCCGTCTAACCCTCGACAAAGTGCTCCCTTCGAGCGCCCTGGTGCACAACATGGGTGTAAGAAGGATATGATGCGAGGAGCAAACGCGCAGGCACTGATTTTGAAACGGACCGTAGATGAATGGCCCGGTGGCAAATCGACAGGGATCACGTCACGGCGCTAAGTGCCCTCGGCCTCGTTTACATCGTCCTCGGAAGATGGATTTAACGTCTTGTAGAGGCCCATCATTTCGCCGTAAGCGAGAACATGGTTTGCGATCTCCTGCTCAACATTCTTCTTGTCTGTATCGTGATTGACTTCAAGCATGCGGTCGAGCGCGTATACTTTGAAAAAGTAACGGTGTGTTCCTGACGGCGGGCAAGGGCCCATGTACCGGTTTTCGCCCAGGCTGTTCTTTCCCACTTTCCCGGGAACACTGTTCTCGTTAATGTGCCTTTGTGGCCGTACGTTCCACACCACCCAATGGTCGAAAATATTGCCCGGAGCGTCGGGGTCCTCTACGATCAGGACAAGACTTTTCGCCTCGTGCGGTATTCCATCGATCTCCAGTGGCGGATTAATGTTCTCACCGTCACACGTATACCGCTGCGGAATGTATCCCTCGTTCGGAAATGCGGGACTACGGATACTCAGCGTTACTTTCGTAGCGATTGAGGAAGTTGTCATAGCATCTACTGTTGTTTCTTCAGGAATTAAATTTTGATGCCACCGGGAGTTTGCCGTTTAAGGGCGCCTGCCCGGACGTCAATGGATTTCCATCTCCGCATATTCATCCCCTTAATGGTACGCTCGCCTATTTGCTCAAGAAACAGGCGGGCAATGGGGGCGAGCTTTTCAAGCTAATTTGATACTGCCTTTGCCGAAACCTTCAATTGGGAATTGCTTTGGAAGATTACGGAGGAATAGTTTTTATCCAAGTTCCTTTTCAGACTAAAACACTTGATTATGGCAACACAATCTAATTCGAAGCTAAAGGAATTTTTTGTCGAACAGCTCCGGGACATTCATTGGGCTGAAAAGGAACTGGTTCGCGCATTGCCCAAATTGAAAGACGCTGCGACCAACAGCGACTTGAAACAGGCGTTTGACGAACACTTGAAACAGACAGAACAACATGTTAAGCGCATTGAGGACGTGTTCAAGATCATTGGCGAGCCGGTGTCCGATCAAAAATGTCCCGCCATGGTTGGTATTGTGAACGAGGGCGACGACATTATTAAAGAAACCGATGCCGGATCAGCCCAGCGCGACGTCGGGTTGATTTTCGCTGGACAGAAAGCGGAACACTATGAGATCGCCACGTACGGTGGACTGGTTACGCTGGCGAAGACCCTGGGGTATCAGGAGGCTGCGGATATGCTTGCTCAGACATTATCGGAGGAGAAGGAGACCGACAAGCTCCTGACGGAAATTGCCGAGAGCCATATTAACTACGAAGCAAGCATGGAGCCGCAGAAGGCATAATGCACCGTTAAGAATTTATAACGTAAATTATTCCGAAATCATATGACACTGATCAGACGTTCAGAGTGGCCCTCCACGCTTGGAGGGTCGTTGCTCAGCGATTTCTTCGATGACGACCGGTTTTTCAATTCTCCATGGCTCACCGCCAGGAGTATGCCCGCGGTGAACATACGCGAAAGCGATCGGAGTTACGAACTGGAGCTCGCTGCGCCAGGTTACAACAAAACGGACTTCAATATCGAAATCGACAATGGTTTGCTCACCGTTTCGGCGGAACGAAAAGAAGAGAAAGAACAAAAGGAGGACAACTACACCCGCAGGGAGTTCGGTTACAGTTCTTTCTCGCGTTCGTTCAACTTGCCGACCAATACCAACGAAGAGGATATCAATGCCCGTTATGAGGAGGGTATCCTGAAATTGAGTATTGCCAAGAAAGGCGAGGAACAAGGGAGAAGCCGGAAGGCAATCACGGTTAGCTAGCGGAACCTGGCGAAAATACCCCGTGGAATGACTACGGGGTTTACTTTTTCCAATCACCGACTATGGCCAAAATGAAACGACGCGCGGTAAAGAAATTTCGCCGTAAATGGTCGGGCCGAGTGATGGAAAAAAGCGATGCGCTTGACCTTGAAGAAGGGGTTTTCAAGAAACGAAGCCCTGCTGAAATCGCGAAGTCCCTCAAGCGTTCGGCCGAACAAAGCAACCGCCGGAAAGGCACGCCGTACCAGTCTGCGATGTCCATGCTCAACTTCTATATCAACAGGGCCGGCAAGAATCTGTCGGACGGGCGGAAAAGAATCCTTGAGAAAAGTAAGGATAAACTCCGGGAAGCGTTCGGCAAGGCGTGAGCGTTTTCCTTCAGGCAACCACTTCTTCTTCGGTAACAATGTTGTTGGTGACGTGTATTTTCAGACCGTTCCCCGGTGTAAGGGAGAACGCTTCGATACCGTTATTTGTCCTTCGCACCTGGAAAATCACCAGTTTATCGTTGACTTGTAGATTGGTTACCGTGATGTCACTGATGGACGGAGGTAATACGGGATGGCAAAGGGTAATCGAATTGGATGCCGCGTCAATTTTCATCCCGAGCATGGCCTGAAGCATCAGGTATAATGTGCCAACCGCCCATGCCTGCGGCGAGCACGCTACCGGGTAAGATACCGGCGCTTTCCCGGCTTCACGGGGAAAGCCGCAGAAGAGTTCCGGGAGACGGTGTGCTTCGACATAAGTCGAAGTGTCGAACATGGCATTGAGCACCTGCAGAGTGTCGTCCATTAAACCATAGCGGGAGAGCCCGCTGGCGATCATCGAATTGTCGTGGGGCCAGATCGAGCCATTGTGGTACGACATCGGATTGTATCGCGGTTCCCCCCGGGCGATTGTCCGGATGCCCCAACCCGAAAACATGCGGTCACTCATCATTCCCTTCGCAATGATAGACGCTCGCTCCGGGGTGGCAATTCCGGAAAACAAACAATGTCCCGCGTTCGAGGATTCGACGTCGCAAGGTTTCTTATCTCCATCGAGGGCGATGACGTACGTCTGCCTGGAATCAGACCAAAATGCCTCATTGAATTTGTACTTCAGCTCCCGGGCTTCATGAATCAATTGTATTGCCTTGTCTTCTAAACCAAGTACCCGCGCGATCTTGCTGGCTTTCACTTTTGCGTCATACGCATAGCCCTGAACTTCGCAGAGGGCGATAGGGTCCTTGGCCATTGTTCCATCCTCATGGAATACCGAGTCGTGTGAATCCTTCCAGCCCTGGTTAATAAGACCTTTTGCAGACTTTGTTTTGTATTCCAGGAAGCCATCGCCGTCAATGTCTCCGTAGTGATCTATCCAGAAAAGTGCCTTCTCGATGTTGGGCCAGATGCGGGAGATGGTTTTCAGGTCATTTGTTCGTTCGAGGTACGCCCCGGCAAGACAGATGAATAATGGCGTGGCGTCGATCGTGCCGTAGTACATCTT
>CAZIAG010000285.1:0-5464 GCA_964537375.1 uncultured Roseivirgaceae bacterium | reverse complement strand
GCATCGTGAATTCCAAGCCGGATTAGGGCGAATATGCGAAGCTCGGTATTCAGCAACTCCCCATCCTTCAGGATAATCTGGTCCTCCTCCTGAAACAGCGAGTTGAATCTTTTTACAAAGTCCGGGAAAAGCTTGAGAAAAATCTTATCAAAGTTAAAATAGAGTTCTTCGCGTTCATGTGCGGGGTTTAGCGTGTCAACGACAACGCGAATGTCATCCACACGTTTGGTCTGTATTTTTCGGTCAAGGCTGCGTTTGACAGCGGCAATCTTGTCGATGTATTCGGAATTGTTTCCAAAATAATATCCAATGTATTCTTCCTTGATCCGGTCTGATTCCAATAACTTGTGATTGATCTCCTTCAACTGCGCATTGGCGCGCATGATAACTTGTTCCGCGGCCTTCAATTTCCGGAGTTGGCGAAAAATGATCACGGAGAATACGATCACGAGGGCAACCACGACGGTCAGCCCTGCAGAATATGCCAGCCAAACACGGCGTTGACTATCCACCGTATTCAAATGAGCAGCGGCGATGACCGGCAAAATGGAGCCGATCTCTACCTTTCTCTGCCGTGCGCCATAAAATTCCGCGTCGTCCAAAGCCTGGCGGATAAACACATAGGCGTTGCCAACGTCTCCCAATTCGTACAACTGGCGCGCGAGGTGATGCATGGCTGCGGTTTCCTTTGTCGCAGCCCGTACATCGGCAATTGCAGCCAGCACGGTATAACGGATACAGTTCTCCTTGTCACCCACGGCGCCGTATGCATGGCTAAGTTCGAACGCATTAATAGCGAGCTCGGGATCCGAAAGGACATGTTCATCGAGAAGCTGCGAGAGTATCCCGATAGCCCGTTGATATTCGCCTGACTGTACATGCCGCACGGCCAACAAGTAGGCGCGGTAGGCACTTCCGTCCCGCGACCAGCGAATAGCAGAATCCATGTTCATCAGGACTTTGTCCAGATAATGCGCGCGATAGTATCGGTCGCTGTTGTAGATGCTAAGGTCCGAATAGGCACGGGCGAGCAATCGAAAGTATTCCGTCTTTGAACTGTCGGGAAGATTGGCGGGATTAACCACCGACAACGAGTCGAAGGTCTCCTTGAACATGCCCGAGGAAACCAGGATAAAGGCAAGCTTCAATCGTGCATAGTCCAGCTTGACCGGATCGTCTATAAGGCGGGCGACGCTGATCAGTTTTTGAGCATATCCGAAAGCCGAGTCATAAATAAATGTCTTGTATCCATGGTACAGGCGGTTATAAAGATTGAATTGCTCTGCCCTGGGACGTTCGTCGACACCCTGAAGCTGAAGGCGCAACCGTTGGATTTGTTGTTGCTTTTTCCTGACGTAGAACTCTTTTTGATTGATCTCCGCCTTCAAGACATTGATCAGGCTGTCGTTGACGGGGTTACCCAGCCCTTGACTCGCTGAACCCACGAAAAAAAGGACAATCGAAAGCACACGTAGCCGCATAGCACAATCTTGTCAAAAGCAAGCCGTCAAAATACGAGAAAGGGTCCGCTTTCGGACGGTTTCTTTATCAAATCGAACACAAAAGACAATAAAACCCCCGAAAGGCTCAAAATACACAAGGTTTTCAAAAATGCATGCTCTTTGCCTGTAATGGTTCCAAAAAATGTCCTGATCAGGGCGAACCGTTACGTAAACACACCGCCGATGTTCAAAAACTACCTTAAAGTTGCCATTCGCTCGATGCGAAGGAATAAGCTTACCTCCTTTATCAACATAGCCGGACTCTCCCTGGCGATCGCATGCTGCTTGTTGATCGGATTATATATAAAAGACGAACTTGGTTTCGACCGATATCACAAAAATTCGTCAAGGACCTATCGGGTTACGCGATACTTCTACGACCAGGATGGTGCAGTGAATCTTCGACTCGCCAATGTGGCCCCGCCCATCGGCATGCTGATGCGCAATGATTTTCCAGAGATCGAAAAGTTGTGCCGCACCTTAAGCCTGAACACAACGGTAACCGTCGAACAACACGGAGACAGAAGGGTATTTCGGGAGGATCGGGTGTTTGCGGCAGAACCTGAGATCTTTGACATCTTCGACATTGAGGTTATTGAAGGGAACCGGCAAACCGCCCTGGCCGATCCTTTCTCGATCATGGTATCCGACAGGGTCGCCGAAAGATACTTCGGCACGACACAAGTTCAGGGTCGTTCATTGCAGGTCTTCGCCAGCGAGCTGGAGTTCAAGGTTTCCGGAGTCTTTAAGTCATTCCCAGCGCAGTCGCACTTTCATCCCGACTTTCTGATCGCCTTCGCAACCCTGAACGACACTACCGTATACGGAAGGGAGGCGTTGGAGACCAACTGGGGAAACAATGCCTTTGGCACCTATTTCATTCTTGAGGAGGGTGCCGATCCAAAGAAACTAGAGGCGGCCCTTCCTGATTTTATCGACCGGCATTATGGCTCGTTTGTGAGGGAGAGGTTCAATGCGCCGGCGGATTTTGTGGCGTCGAAGAGCACGAGTCTCCAATTGCAAAACCTCACTGACATTCACCTGTACTCCCACCTGGACGATGAACTTGAGCCGCCGGGAAATATCAACAACGTCTACCTTATGGGCGCTGTCGGGATCTTTATTATCCTGATTGCGTCGTTCAATTTTGTAAACCTGTCGTCCGCGCATGCAACCAAACGCGCCCGTGAAGTTGGCGTGCGCAAGGTAGCAGGCGCACTGCGTCACCAACTTGTCCGGCAATACCTCACGGAATCGGTTCTTGTCGCGCTGGTGGCCTTTGTATTTGCGTTGGCAGGGTGTCTTGCAGCCCTGGGATGGCTCAATGACTTCACGGGAAAATCGATTCGGATCAGCGAGAACCTCTCAATGGTCAGCATCGCTGGCGTTGCGACGATCGTGTTGGGGATACTTGCGGGGTTATATCCGGCCTTTATCATTTCCGGCTTCCGACCCGCCCTAATCCTTAAGGGAGGACAGTCATCAGGGGGAACCCGGTCAGTATTGAGAAGAGCGCTCGTCGTGTCGCAATTTTCGATCTCCATTGCACTCATCATTGCAACGACCATCATTTTTAGCCAGCTTCAATACCTCAACGATAAAGAACTTGGTTACAAGCGCGATCAGGTGATCACGCTTCCGTATTATGGTCAGCAACTGACAGACCAATATGACGCGTTTTACAACGAACTTACCCGGAATGATGCCGTCAGGCAGGTCGGCCGATCTTCGCGAATACCGACGGGGCGGTTACTCGATTCCAATGGCGCTCAGATCCGCAAGGGAGATTCACTGGAAAATGTAGACACGAGGATCGCCTTTGTCCGTGTCGACCATCATTTCTTCGATGCATATGGGATCGACTTCATTGCGGGAAGAGATTTTTCGCGTGAAGTGCTTACCGATGATTCAGCGGCCTACATACTCAACGCCGCTGCGGTTCGCGCCCTCCGAATTACACCGGAAGAGGCTGTTGGGACCGAATTCTCCTACGGTGGTCGGCGAGGCCGGATCATTGGTATCGTCGATGATTTTCATTTTGAGTCCCTGCATCAGCAGATCAATCCCATCGTGTTCCACATAACGCCGCGTTCTTACCGCTGGGTTTCGGTTCAGGTCGCGGGGGATCGTTTGGCTGATGGATTGGATCACATCGAGAAGGTGTGGAGAGAATTTCTTCCCGACAGGCTCTTTGAATTCACGTATATGACTGACCGGTATCGCAACCTGTACGGGGCGGAAGTACGCCAGGGGCAATTATTTACCGGGTTCTCAGGCCTCGCCATATTTATCGCATGCCTTGGTTTATTCGGGCTGGCGACCTTCAACACTCTTCAGCGGGTAAAGGAGATCGGCATCCGTAAAGTATTGGGTGCTTCTGTAAGTAGCATAATGGTCTTGTTGTCGCGGGAGATCGTCGTTCTCATCGTCATCGCCACACTGATTGCGTGGCCTGCGGCGTGGTATTTTGCCGATCAGTGGTTGAACTCATTCGCTTACCGAATCGCGATCAATCCGTTGCCGTTCATTGCATCCGCGATAATCGCGGTAGTCATTGCCCTGGCGACGGTCAGCTCACAAACCATTCGTGCAGCTACATCCAATCCAGCGAATACCTTGCGATACGAGTAGGGCTGTAAGTCAGTTACTTTCAGCACTTGCCGGAAGGGACAAAGCTTTCTTTATTTTACTTTCCCTCAAGATCGTCCTCGTGCCTATCCCCGCCGAGGCTGTAGGGGTTGTTCTCCTCATCCTCGTTGCCGATGGCTTCGCTTTCGTCGTCGAGTTCCGCGCCGGGAACATCCAGGTCCTCTCCTGCCATGTCGACTGGCCAGACGCGGTTCTTCAGAATCGCTTCGTCTTCGCCCATATCCATACTGAGGTCGCGTGGTCCCAGCGCCTGCAGGTCTTCGTCAGTAACATCGGACTCATCCGGTGTTTCCTGATCGTCGCGCATGACGTCCTTGGGCACCGGGCGTTCCATTTCACGGGCCATCGAAGTTTCCGGGTCATTGGAGTTTCTCAGTGACGGTTCCTCCAGTATGTCGTCCGGGTTTGTAGTTGCCGGCTCACCAGGCTTGTTGTAATTCTCAACACCAACGCTGCGTGAAAAATTTTCTACATCGACTTCAACGCGGTCGCTATCGCGTCTGTTCATGATGTCTTCCCGTGAATCGTAATCGCCGGGAAGTTTTTTCTCATTCTTCTTTTCGCCCTTGTTCAGGGCGTCGTTGCGTTGCCGGTCATCGGCCACGGGGTCCGTCTTCCTCTTCCGTTTCATGTCAATTCCATTATCCCTGGATTTGATGCGGCAAAAATTCTATGCCCCTCCATGGGAATGACCATCGGACTTCAACCCGCGTCCGATCGCAATCAGCGCACGAAAAGAGACCAGCCAGCCGCTTTATTTTGTTCGGTAACAATTATACCCCTAAGTCGGAAACATATCGTAGCCATGGCATTCGCGATCAAGCCCTATTTTCACCGCAGCAATTTGCCAACGTAGTTAAGGTTGTTATGTACATTCGCTTATTGATTCCTTTTGCATTCGTTGTCATTGTAACGCCAACTTTTTCACAGGTTAACGTCAGTATAGATGTGACGGAGGCGACACATTCGATATCACCATATCTATATGGCAGGAACAATTCCGTTTCGGACAATCCAGACAATCCCCTTTCCGACGAAGAATGGCAGAAGCTGCGCGACGCGGGCGTAAGATTTCTCCGCGAGAGCGGTGGGAACAACTCCACCAAGTACAATTGGCGCAGGAAGTTATCCAGCCACCCTGATTGGTACAATAATGTCTACGCCCACGATTGGGATTTCGCCGCCAAATCCATACAGGACAATCTGCCAAACGCCCAGGGGATGTGGTCATTTCAATTGATCGGCAAGGCGGCCAAAACATCGTCGGCAAACTTCAACGACTGGGATTACAACGGATCTCAATGGTGGGAAGG
>CAZIAG010000284.1:0-5483 GCA_964537375.1 uncultured Roseivirgaceae bacterium | reverse complement strand
CCGGCAATACCTGATCGCCCCGGAATGTAACCTGTGAGAAAATCTATCCGCGCAGCAACCTGATTCGGTACAGCGCGCACGTAGTAACTTGTCACCGCCCCAACGTTAAGCTGATGTTTTGAACCAGAATACGTGTAGAGTATGCGTGGTGAAATGGAGAACTCCCGGTCTTCATAAATCCTGACACCACCTTCGACGACGGCCGTTCCCGATATTCTGGAATCGGTGTACTCAAGGAATCCTTCCCGCGGTCGGTTGAAATCAAAGAACGAACCTCCCAACCATGCAATGCGTTCTCCCTGTCGGTTTGCGGCCTGCCAATAAAGACCCGCACTGAACGTAATAAATTTTGATTGCAGGAAATCAATCGTTTCACCGTTGAAAATCGATCGGTCAAAGCCCCGATCGGGAATATATTGGGAACCGGTCACAAGTCCATGAAGGTCTACGCTTCGCTGTTGATACAACGCCCTGAACCCGAGAGACAAGGTTTGATAACGGCTGACGAAGGTGTTGACCGCATAAGACAACGACGCTTCACGCGTAAGGAATATTCCCCCGGCCCGGTCATCCATTACGGAAAATCCTGCACCCGACCATCGTCTTCCCGTTCGCCTCTGGAGGATTGGATAGATGCCTTCGAGGAATGTGCTTTTCATTCCGGTCTCCGCCAATGTGCGCTGTGATCGAAAAAGCAATGAGATCGACGCATAATCCGATGACGCGACCATCGCCGGATTTACACGCTGGGACGTAAAATTGTATTGGCTAAATTGAAAATATTGTCCCTTTGCAACCGCGATCGTCGCGAACAAAAAGACGCATATAAACACAACCCGCGTCATCAACGGACGAGTACGATCGAACCCGACGTTTTTCCGTTAAGCAGGACCGGTAGACCATCGTTAAGCACACCCTCCACTTTCCAATAATATACACCACCGGGTTGTTGGGTCCCCTTGAAAGTACCATCCCACCCCTGGGTTACTGCTTCAAGGGCATCGGATGTTTCATAAACCACGCGTCCGGCCCGGTCGTGAATCGAAAAATGAAAACGCTGTACCTGGTCCAGGCCGTAGACAAGCAATTTGTCATTTGAACCATCACCGTTGGGTGTAAAAAGCGTGGGCACGAATGCTGTCGTTTCTACAATCACATGGACTGTCCCCGAAGTCGTGCAACCGATGGAGTCCGTAAGCGTAACGGTGTAGTACGTAGTTCTCTCGGGTGAGGCCGTTGGGTGCGAAATCGTGTCGTTGTCCAGCCCTTTCGACGGCGTCCATTGAAATGTACCATCCCCGAAAGCACTCAGGACGATACTCTGCCCCTTCTCGATTTGAACCGTGGGCGTTTCAATTTCAACGACCGGTAAACTCAGCTTCAGCACGGTGTTTCGCCGTATCCGGCATCGGTCTTCCTCTACGAGGAGTACGCTTACGGTGTCTTCTTCAGTCACCAGGAACTGTATCACTGGTTGATCCGACAAATGCCCACGCCGGGAACTTGACCAAGTGATTTCGTCCCAGCCTTCCTCGACCTCCAGCGTAAGCGTTTGATCCTGACACACAAAAAGGGAGTCCGTAGTCTCTTTGATCAGTTCATCGGTGTATTGAATAACAAACGCATTCAGTCCATCGCAAGCAAGTTCCGGAACAAAGTAGAAAATCGTATCTGAAACTTCCGGAACAAAGGAGAGTTTATCGCTTTCGCTTATCAGCCCATCGCGAAAAGAAATCCATAACGCTGGCATGGGTGCCTCCAGGAAGATTCGCTCTTCACCGCACGTTTCAATAAGCTGTGTCGTTATCTCACCACAAACACCGTTTGAACCGGAGGGGCCGCCACCCTCAAATATACTCTCATCCGGCCCGGCATGAAAGGCGTTGTCAATTATTTGAAAGGAATACGCAAACGTGGCAGGGGCAAGCCGTCGGACCAACGCATAGTTGCTTGTACCCCTGTTCCCATGCGAAGCACTCAATCGCCACCCGTTTACCCGATCAAAACCGCCGGGAAGGTGTTCACCGCCGTCCTTGAAAATATCGAGATCGTACGTGATCGCGCCTGCCGGCGTGTGATCATCAGGACGAGCATAGCAGTAAAGAAATACCCGGTCATAGATCAAAAGAGCAAGGTCATCTTGAACAGCAGGCGGACGGTTACCATCAGCGTTATTCATGTAAATCGCAAGACCGACCTCCGTTCCACGATCGATCAATTGAATGAGATCCAGGTCTCCATCTCGGTCGAGATCACCAAATGCCTGACTCATTAAACCGTCAAGGGGCAGATCAACATGCTTGCCACTACTATCAATAATAATATTTGCGATGCCCGTATCCTTCGACTTTCCTGATACTGAAAGGTCGCACGCACCATCCGAGTTGAAATCTGCCGCAAGGAATTCGCCGTTCGTGATTCCGCCGAGCGAATCGATGTCGGCCTTAGACCCCGATGGCGAATTGAACCACATTACCGATCGGTCGATTCCCGATGCGTCGAGGCCCGAAAGTATGAAACCAGCCTGACCGTCCGGCCCTACTCCACCCAGGAATATCATTCCGTTTATCGACGGAGTGATGGCCTGCTCGACAAAGAAAAAATCATTGATATTGATGAACATCAACGTTAGTGGGGTACCGTTTTCGTTTGCCCCGAAACCATAAAATCGTTCTTGCCGTCGTTATCGAAATCCCAGATCAACATGGATGAAGCGTGTATCCTGATTGAGTCGTGGCGCAGAACAAGCGTGGCGCCTTCCCGGCTATAGATCCGGAGGAACGGTTCATCGTCGAAACCGCTAATCAACAGTTCCGGGCGATGATCTTCGTCCAGGTCGCCCATCGCCATCGCGGCGGCGCGCGTATCGATAAGCGGTTGTGCCTCAAAAACAAAATTGCGTTGGTTCGTATATATCGTCGTTCGCGGCCCTTCGGCAGTCAATCCAGAAACGAGAATATCCACGTCGTTGTCCCCATCCCAGTCGGTGAGCAGATATACCGCATTCGCGTGATCCGTTTGCACCGACGCCTGATAGGTTGGCCCGGCTACGGTGTCCGTTTTCCACATTGCCGCGTAGAGGCGTCCAATTGCGTCGTTGTTGAAAGCAACAATATCCAACAGGCCGTCATTATCCATGTCAAATATCCTGACGGACGCGTTTTGCAACGACTTGGGCAAAGTCACCTCGAATTTGGAGTGAAACTCCTGGCCATGCACCTGACCTGCAAGGCCGAGCAAAAGCAGAGAGAGTATTCTTTTCATCGTTGATCCATGTTTATTCGCTGAACTTGAAACGTGATAGGCAGGGAAAGCCTGGTCGCCATCGGTCTTCCGTTAAAAGTCGCCGGTTTCCATTGGGGCATATTCTCAATGAGTCGAATCGCTTCCTGGCTGAAAGCGAGTCCGATCGTTTCTTCAATGGATATTTTTTCCGGACGTCCTTCTGTGTTGATCGTGAAAGCAACTACCACGACGCCATCGACGCTGTCGGCTACTTCCGGATAGGTCAGTTCGCGGGCGAAGTAAGCATAGAGATCAGGGAACCCCTTGACCGGTTCTGCTTGCACATCAACGTTGGTCAATGGGGGTTCCGCTGTCCCTGTATGAAGAGAGTCTTTCTCCGCTGGCGAATCCACGCCTACGGCACTTTCTTTTTCCGGTATATCGGTAGTTTTCTTTTGTTCGGTATCGCGCTGAACCTCTTTTGAAGGGGCGCTCTTCACCCGCGGGGTTTCTCTGGAGGGGGCAGTGTCGGGCTGCTGCGCAATGTCGTCAGACTGAACCTCAGGTTCGTCGTTCAGAGGCGGCATTGTTTTCACTACAGGCGCGCTGTCCTCCTCAAGTGGTTTGGTTTCAGATTCATTTCGTGGGACCACAGCAGTCGGCATATCGTAACGATTCGCGTCTACAAAAAGCCAGGCTAGTGAACCGATCACCACCGATGCGGCGAACATGGATAACAAATACTTCCCCGTCAGAGAATTAGTCTTGTTCATCCCTGCGTTCTTCTTCAGCAGCCCGTCAAAATCCATATACTTCCGGATCTCTTCGTCCGAAATGGGTGGCGGCTCTTTCATAATTTTGATTTTGCGTTTCATTTCCCAACGAGGTGTTTTCTCATCTTTTCAAGGATACGATACGTTCGTACTTTAGCATAATTCTCGGAGATACCGAGTATGTCGGCGATCTCCTTGAATTGACGGCCTTCGAAAACCGCAATTCAATCAGGTCCAGCTCTCCTTCCTTCAAGGCTGAGAGGATATCCGGCAATTTTCGAATGAATTCCTCCATCATGTTCTCCCCAAACAATTCCTCGTAAAGAGATTCCGTATGGGCATCACTGAGAACGACCAGCCGATGCCGGCGGTTGGTTCGGAAGTGGATATTGCATTCGTTGACCGCAATCCGTAACAGCCACGACGAAAATGGCAGTCCTCGGAACGTGAACTGGTCAATTTTCTGGAGTCCTTTTAAGAACACCTGCGAGGTGATATCCGCCGTCAAATCCTTGTCTCCAACGCGCCGGAGCACAAACAGAAACACCTTCTTGAAATATTTTTCGTACAAAAACCTAAAGGCTGAAGGATTACTTCTTGATTCACGGATAACTTCTTCTTCCAGAAACGATTGTTCATCAATATGAAAATCTGGCTTCAACGATTGTGCGTTGTTTTTTGACCCCATAATGCCGCCTTTCGCAAAAAGTTACACTTTCAACGAACTTTTTTACACAAAAAAAGGGAACGATTCCCTCGCTCCCTTTTGTTTATTCGTTGTCTAAACAGTGGCTTTTATGAAAACAGCGACCAGAAGTTTTTTAGGTGAATTGTTCGGAAATTCAATTAACCGAAACCTGATCCTGATCACCTTGTCTGCCCTGATCGTTGCAATCTTTGTGGTGATCGGTGGCTTTCTGGTGTACGATCAGTGGTGAACTTCGGCCTCGGTTCTCACCGGGCTGGCGGAGATCCATTCTTCGCCGTCTTCGAACACTTCTTTCTTCCAAATCGGCACCTTCTCCTTCAGGTTGTCGATAATGAACTGACATGCCTCGAACGAATCCTTCCGGTGAGGGGTTGATACCGCAACTACAACGGAGACTTCACCAGGCTTAAGGGTTCCAATTCGATGGCAGACTCCGTGCCCCAATACGGGCCAACGATGAGACGCTTCGTCGATAATCTTTCGAATCTCGGCGACCGCCATTGATTCGTAAGCCTCGTATTCAAGCCAGAGCACGTTCTTCCCATGGGCAGTGTTGCGCACGGTTCCTATAAAAACATTTACTGCCCCAGCACCCAGGCTTGAGGCAGTATCGATGACCTTCTGTACATCAATAGCCTTTTCAGTGATTTTAATCATACGCGGTAGGTTGATTTCCTAGAAAAGAATGCAGCAATCGAATGTATGGATATGCCGGTCAAATATCAAGGAATAGTGCATAAATGAATTCCATCCCTGCAATCCTGCTTTCTCGTCCA
>CAZIAG010000283.1:0-5496 GCA_964537375.1 uncultured Roseivirgaceae bacterium | reverse complement strand
CACACTGACCCCTTCTCTGGAAGAAAAGGCAGCCATCTACGAGGCGGCTACCAAGAAGGGTACCAACTGGCACGCACACAATAACCTCGGCGCCGTGTATATCGCGCAGGCCATCGAGAACCCTGCAAACGCAGCCTCCCTGGCCGACAAGGCTGAAGCCCAATTGCAGATAGCTCTGCGTCTGCAGGATGCGCCCGAAGTGCACGCCAACCTTGCGTCCGTATCGCTGGTCAAAGGCAATGCATATGCTGCCTACGATCACGCAGTAAAGGCGGTGAACGGCGGCTTGCGCGGCGACAATGCAGCGGGTCTTAACGGTGTAAAAGGCGCAGCCGAGATCATGATCGCCAAGTACGCCGATGCAGTTCGCTCTACATCGTCGGCAACTGAAACAGCGGAGAACCTGTTCAACAAGGGTCTTGCTCAAATCCTGAACAAGGATTACCAGAACGCGATGACATCGTTCCGCGACGCAATATCCAAAAACAATAACCTTGGCGTAGCCCACTACGGCGCTGCAATTGCAGCTGCAAGACAAGGCAATGCCGAGCAGGTGGTATCTCATCTCGCCAATGCGGTGAAGGCTGATCCTTCACTTAAGCAGGCAGCACTTGACGATATCGAGTTCGAGCAGTTCGCCGCAACAGAAGCGTTCAGAAACGCTCTTAACTAATCGATTTCATTGGATTTTTGCCCTTCCCGGTCGCACCGGGAAGGGTTTTTTATTTTTGTTGAGGCAGCGCTTTGCCGTTTTGCCAATCTCGCAGGAGGTACTATTTTTACGGACTTTTGTTGTGCTATGAGAGAGATTCAATTTCGTGAGGCCCTTCGTGAGGCCATGAGCGAGGAAATGAGGAGGGATTCCAGCATTTTCCTGATGGGCGAAGAAGTAGCCGAATACAACGGCGCATACAAGGTAAGCCAGGGTATGCTGGATGAATTTGGGCCAGAGAGGGTGATTGACACTCCGATTTCGGAATTGGGATTCGCCGGCATCGGCGTGGGCGCAGCGATGAACGGTCTACGCCCAATCATCGAATTCATGACCTTCAACTTCTCTCTCGTCGCGATCGACCAGGTTATCAACGGCGCTGCAAAAATGATGTCTATGTCGGGCGGCCAGTACAATGTCCCGATGGTGTTCCGCGGTCCTACCGGAAACGCCGGCATGCTCAGTTCCCAGCATTCGCAGAACTTTGAAAGCTGGTACGCCAACTGCCCCGGACTGAAAGTCGTGGTCCCCTCAAATCCATACGATGCAAAAGGTCTTTTGAAGTCAGCCATCCGCGACGACGACCCAGTCATTTTTATGGAATCCGAGTTGATGTATGGCGACAAGGGTGAGGTGCCCACCGAGGAATACCTGATCCCCATCGGCGTGGCTGATATCAAACGCCAGGGAACGGACGTAACGATTGTATCATTCGGAAAAATCCTGAAAATCGCCATGGCGGCTGCAGCCGAACTGGAGAAGGATGGAATATCCGCCGAAGTGATCGACTTGCGTTCGGTGAGACCGATCGATTATTCAACCGTCGTTGAATCAGTAAAGAAAACGAATCGCCTCGTGATCGTGGAAGAAGCGTGGCCACTGGCGGCCATCTCCTCCGAAATCACCTATCATATTCAAAAGCACGCATTTGATTACCTGGATGCGCCCATCCACCGGATTAATAGCCTTGATGCTCCGCTGCCCTACGCACCGACACTCATCCAGGCAATCCTGCCAAGTGTTGAGCGCACGGTGAAAGCAGCGAAGGCTGTCCTGTATCGGGATTAGACCGTTTGCTTCCGTTTCTGGCTATTGTTTAAGGCTGGCTAAGAGCACTTGCCATGCATCCATGACCCGACCATCCTCGAGGTAGCGCTGTGCGAGCCGGTGCACGGAATCCTCTCCCGCCGCGAGCGCATCTTCCAACTCTGCACCTTTCGATGTGGAAGACAGGTCAGGGATATGTTCCACGCTGGCCAGCATCCCCAGGTCATTTCCCGTCAGCACACGGCTTTGGCGAATCCGCTCCGGAAGGGCATCGATTCCGACGGCGGGTTTATTCAGCGGCTTAGGGACCTTAAAAATCGCGTCGCCCTGCACACGACAATAATAATCGCCCCCCAACCTCGCCACCGCGTCCAGTTTCCAGGGGTCAATGCGACCATCCGCCCCAAGCACATCTTCGCGAATGTGCATCAGCACCACCTCGCAAATCACCAGGTTTCCTGCCGCTCCGCCCTGCCCGGTTTCAATTATCTGAAGAACCTTACACTCCATGGCGGCAGGCGACTCAGCTACTCGCGGCGGCCTCACCATGTCTGACTTCGCCTCCGTGAAGCCAGCCTTGACGAATTCGTTGACTCCCCTGGGAAACTCTACGCTTGCCAGCGAAGCTTGCTGAACCATATCGTAGTTGACGATATTGATCACCACCTCGGGTACCTCCCGAAGGTTCTCATAGGTGTGCTTGGTCGTATTGTCCCTCCCGCGACGCGCCGGGGAAAAGATCAGGATCGGCGGATTTGCACCGAAACAATTAAAGAAACTGAAGGGGCTCAGGTTGACATTTCCCATAGCGTCTATGGTGCTGGCAAATGCGATCGGCCTCGGCACCACGGCACTGAGTAAATAGCCGTGCATTTGAGGCACGGGGACCTTCTTGGGGTCAATGGTCAGCATCCTTTAAGCTTTTGAAAATCCTTCAAATTAATTCGCCGGTAACACCGTGCCCTGACATTCCCCGAAGCCGATCCTGACGCCATCCTTTTCACAATATCCACGCATCGTTACCGTGTCGCCATCGTTGAGAAACACTCTTTCGCTCCCGTCGGGGAGTGCCAACGGCTTTTTTCCGTTCCACGTCAATTCCAGCATCGACCCGTAAGAACCCGGAGATGGGCCGCTGATCGTGCCCGAAGCATATAAATCGCCCACCTGGATATTACAGCCATTTACCGTGTGGTGAGCCAACTGTTGATTGACGTTCCAATAAAGGTATCGGAAATTTGACCGGCACAGGACCGCTTCCTGCCCACTGCCTGACGACGTAAGGGCTACTTCAAGTGTTATGTCGAAGCTCTTCTCGCCGCTGAACCGAAGGTAGGGCAAAACGGGAGGATCCTGCGGAGGACCGGACACGCGAAATGGCTCAAGCGCATCCATCGTTATGACCCACGGCGAAATCGTGGAGCCGAAATTCTTACCGAGGAACGGACCAAGGGGAACGTATTCCCATTGTTGGATATCGCGTGCAGACCAGTCGTTGAACAACACGAAACCAGCGATCAGGTCCTCAGCTTCCTCTACCGACACGGGGCTGCCCAGCGCATTTTCACCACAGCATACGAACGCCACTTCGAGTTCGAAATCGAGTTTCCTGGTCGGGCCGAAGATGGGAAGTTCTTCATTCGGCAGTTTTAGTTGTCCCTTTGGCCGCCGAATCGGCGTACCGGATATCACGATCGAAGATGCACGGCCATGGTATCCTACGGGAAGGTGTTTCCAGTTCGGCAACAACGCATTCGCCGGATCGCGAAACATCGAACCGACGTTCGTTGCGTGTTCCTGGCTTGAATAGAAATCAGTATAGTTCGGCACCCGCACCGGCATGAGCATCTGAACTTCACGCTTGGGCACAAGGGCAATCTCACTCGCCGGCCGATTCCCTTTGAGTTCGTCGTTGTCGGCCCTCAGCAACTCAGAGACGCGATTACGAACCTCGCGTATCTTCGACTTCCCGAGAGCAAAAAAATCATTGAGGTATCGTTGATTAAAGATTCCGGACGGCAATCCCAATCCATCCAGGTAGCCGTTTTCATGAAGATAGACGAGGTCGAGCACAAAGTCGCCGATGGCCACGCCCGCCACGGGAGTGAGGTATTTCGTCTTGAAGATGCCGAACGGCAGATTCTGAATCGGAAAATCCGAATCGGGCGGCACATCCACCCAACTCTTTAATCGGGGATCGTTCGCGTCGCTCATATTAAAGGTTTCGCGGTAAACCTATATTTTTCACCCTACGGGCGCAAGCCCTTTGGAAACATTAACTTCGCCGAATGCCAACGCTTCCATCCGCCTTTGTTGAAAACATGAAGGCAATGCTCGGTCCGGAATTCGATGCCTTCGAAAAAAGCCTTCAGCAACCGGCGCCGGTCAGTCTGCGGCGGAACATTTCCAAGAACGCACCCTACGATGAATATGAAGCGGTGCCTTGGTGCAACTCAGGTCGGTACTTGCCCGATCGCCCATCTTTTACTTTGGATCCACTCTTTCACGCCGGAACATATTATGTCCAGGAACCGAGTTCCATGTTCATCGAGCAGGCCCTGCGCCAGACCGCGGATCTGGATCAGCCGTTACGGATACTGGATCTCTGCGCAGCGCCCGGTGGAAAATCTACACTGATCACCAATCTCGTCAGTAAAGATGCCCTGGTGGTCTCGAATGAAGTCATCCGCGCACGCGCAACAGTGCTCTCCGAGAACATCATAAAGTGGGGCCACCCCAATTGCGTTGTCACCCATAATGATCCGAGGGACTTTTCCGATTTGCATGGCTTCTTCGATGTGGTGGTCATTGACGCACCTTGCTCGGGGGAAGGGTTGTTCCGGAAAGACAATGGTGCCATAGCCGAGTGGTCGCCCCACAACGTTTCCCTTTGTTCTCAACGGCAACGGAGAATACTAAGCGATGTGTGGCCCTCACTTAAAAAGAACGGCATTCTCATCTACTGCACGTGTACATATAACCACCTGGAGAACGAGGAGAACCTCAAATGGCTGCGTAGTAATCACGACGTGGATTTTGAACCCATAAAATGCGAGCCCTCCTGGGGGATCGCTGAAGTAACGGACGAAAACCTCTTTGCCTACCGGTTCTTTCCGCAGCGGCTTAAAGGAGAAGGCTTTTTCCTTTCGGTAGTGAGAAAGAAAGAACAAACCGACGCGCTCTCGAAAAGGGAACGCCCGCTCCAGACGCCAAACACAAATGTAACCGCATCGGTCCGCGACTGGCTCGCGGTCCCTGACGAGTTCACCTTGTTGCAGCATCGCGAAACCGTGCTGGCCATCCCAAGGGCTTGCGCATCGGAAATCGGCACGCTTGTCGCCAACCTTCATATCGCGCATGCAGGCACCGCGATCGCCACGGTCAAACATAACAAGCTCGTCCCGGAACATGCGCTCGCGATGAGCATCGCCTTGCGCAAGGACCAATTTCCCTCCGTTGAGCTTACCCGTGATGAAGCGATTGCCTACCTGCGAAGAGAGTCGATCCATCCCGAGGAAGGCACACGAGGATTCGCCCTGGTGACTTATCACCACACGCCCCTGGGCTGGATTAACCAGCTCGGAACCCGTTCCAACAATCTCTACCCGACCGGATGGCGTATCCGGATGGCCGGCTGATCAGCAGACGGGAAGAATGGTTAGAGCTTGTTGACGGCCGGACACCCCCCGGCCCCCTGAAGGGGGAGTTTCTAATTGGCAGCGTCAAATTGTTGCAGG
>CAZIAG010000282.1:0-5518 GCA_964537375.1 uncultured Roseivirgaceae bacterium | reverse complement strand
TCTGGCTGGGTGTATATCCTGAATCGGTGTTAAGAACATCTGAGCCGCCCATTCAAAAGGTGCTTGAGCATACGGATACGCCGTCGGGCGCCTCTGTTAGTGATCGACCCTGGTTCGTATCAAATCTTAAAGACCATGAGTAAGACCGATTTTCTGAATGTTATTCCGCTTTTTATCCTTACGAGCGCGGCAATTCTCATTATGTTCTCGATCTCGGTCAAGCGCAACCACAAGATCATCTATGCGATCACGGCGTTGTCGCTATTAGCAGATTTCGTCTATATCATGACCTACCACAGTGGGTCCATTTGGGTCATCGAGCCGCTGTTTGTGTTTGATGGATTCGGAATCTTCAATATGGGTCTCATCCTAACCACAGCGTTGTTTGTGACCATGTTGTCATATGCGTATTTCGAACAGCGGGAGGAACGCAAAGAAGAATATTATATTCTCCTCATACTGGCGACCTTAGGCGCATGCGTTCTTGTAATCAGTAAACATTTCGTTTCGCTGTTCCTCGGTCTTGAGATCCTTAGCGTGTCTCTCTATTCAATGATAGCATACCTGCGCAAGCGGGAAAAATCGGACGAGGCCGGGCTTAAATACCTGATCATGGCCGCCTTTTCCTCGGCGTTTATCCTCTTTGGTTTGGCCCTCGTCTATGTTGAAACGGGATCGATGGAATTTTCCGGAATTGCGGCGCACCTCTCACGCATGGGTGATGCCATGCCGCCGATGATGTTGGCCGGTCTCGGGTTGCTGATCGTCGGCGTTGGTTTCAAGTTAAGTCTTGTCCCTTTTCACATGTGGGCCGCAGATGTGTATGAGGGCGCACCTGCCCCGGTGACTGCTTTCATCGCTACGGTATCGAAAGGCGGTATGATGGTTTTGCTGGTGCGGTTCTTCAATCACATCAACGGGTATCAATACGAATCGTTAATGGTGATATTTTCCACCATCGCGATCGCCTCGATGTTTGTTGGGAATTTCCTTGCCCTACGGCAACGTAACGTGAAACGCGTGCTCGCTTATTCGTCCATCGCCCACATTGGATACCTTTTGGTCGCCTTCCTTGCCGGGGGAACCTTGGGAACTGAAGCCGTTACTTTTTACCTCGTCGCTTACTTTATTACGACCGTTGGTGCGTTTGGTGTCCTGGCTATGTTGTCCGACCGGGATCGTGATGCAGAACTCATCGACGACTATCGCGGACTTCTTTGGCGCAGGCCGTGGACTGCTGCAATGTTCTCAGCTATGCTCCTTTCGCTGGCCGGAATCCCGCTCACTGCCGGATTCGTTGGTAAGTTCTACCTTATCGCCGCGGGCGTAAATACCGGCAAATGGCTTTTGATCATCATGCTTGCCGTTAATAGCGCCATCGGTCTTTACTATTACATCAAAATAATCGCTGTCATGTTCGAGCGCCACGAAGGTGGTGTAGAACCACGACCTGCATTATCACCCGCTATCTACATAGTAAGTGGCGCAACACTGGGTGCCCTGGTCGGCCTATTGCTCTGGGTAGGAATCTATCCTGAATGGATGATGGCTGTCATCCGTGATTTTGTCCAGAGTTAAGTCCGCAGGCGTCTAAAAGCCGCATAACCCTGAAAGTAGTTCAATATGAAAGCATAATCCTTAAGGATTGCCATGCCCAGGGAACCATCGTGCAGGGCAGCAGATGCGCAAAATACCGCATCAACTCCATACAGCTCGTAGTCCGCAATTGCCAGTCGCTCAACCCTGCGATTGTACCCGGTAAGCGGCCCATTAAGCCCATAGCCTATCACCGCATTGCGCTCCATCTCACTGCCATCATCGTTCTTTAATAAAAGGCCGAGCGCGGACCCTGTATCGATCATCAAATTCAGTCCTACGCCGGGATTGTCCGAGAAGTCTACCTGGGATTCAATGACAGGACATTGGCGATTTACCTGGAGTGGGACATAACTAAAGTCGGAAAAACGACGTGCTTTCTCCGCCGATCGAAACGTAATGGTACGCCGTCCCGGATCTAACTCGGCCTCGAATTCCAAAAAAATCTCGTAACCGATTACCCCATCAATCTCGTGATAGTTCCGAAACGCACTCCGGTCGTTGACGACAACTACCGGAATTTCGTGACCAATAACCCGATCAATACGCACTTCGTTGCCAAGGAAGACATCGCCGGTCAATGGTTTCCCGCGACCCAAGCCTGAAAAGATTGCCTGCCGTGCGGGTCTAAGGCCAAATACATTCCTGAACCGTCTGCCGAACAGCACAAGATTTCGGCACCCGGTATCAAGTACAAGATTTGCTCGAATAGAACCATTGATGATTACTGGAAGCACCACGAGGTTACCGATATTCTGATACTGAACGGTCACTTCTTCGAGGGAATCAGGAAGGTGAAAACCGTATGGCGTACTTGCATTCAGTTCACGGTGAAAGAAGAACACCGCAACCAATGAAATTAATACGTATGTCGTGATTCTCATGTCGAACGTATTTCAATGGCAGAAGCTACGTTCGATCAAAGCAAGCGCGAATCACTCCTTTCGGCGGATATTGCGATTAGAAGGAAACGGCAAATAGAACCGAAAAGATCAAAGGTTTCATCAAAAATCGGTAGTTGTCTCGGTAAATATTACCCTGGTACATCACTAACGATGCGGCATCGCCAGAGATAGATCGGCAATTGCACCCTGCCTTGGAAAAGGTACTAGAGGTTGTCGAGGAATGGACGTCTCCTTTCCAACTTGAGGTCCTTAAGGATGGCCGATTTTACGGCTATGGTAAAGTTATACGACTGAAATCTTCCGAATGGCACCCAGTTGAGGCGCATAGTCCAGCAGTGCAGGTCACGCGAAATCCCGACGTTGGTTTGCGTGAACTCTTTTCGCTCGAAGTGATAACCGGAGTTGAAGGTGATCTTCCAATTTTGACTAACAGAAACATCGCCAGACATCTGGAGGCTTTGAACAATGTTTGCGTCACGCCCAACATTATGGGAATAACTGAGAGAGTACCCCACATTCAAGCTCCAGGGTATATCAAAGTCGACATACATATCGGCATTTTGCATGATATACTCCTTTTCATGCTCGGGAATGTTGGACTTGGCCACCTTTTCCCTGGTACTGTTCTCCTGAGCGCGTTTTCGCGGATTTAGGTTGGTCGAGAGTGCAACCGTAGCTGTTGTTATCCGGCCAAGGCGTCGCGCAGACGTCCATGCCAGCGAGTTCACGCGCCGTTCTGTCTCTACACCGGTTTCCGGATTCCGGATTGTTGCAACGTGATAGGGATCGAGCGTTGCCGACATGTTGACGTTGATCGTGTTGTCCAGGATATTGGTGTTGGCCGAAAGCCTTACCGTCGATAACTTAAAGGAGTCGGCCAGGAGGTTGTAGTTTGCTGCTATCGACAAGTTGTTTAGCATCATTACCTTCCTTTCAACGGTATCTTTAGCGGTCTTGACTTTCATCTCTACGTTATTGCCCAGGCTGAACCCGATAGCACCCATTCTGCCTCGGCTGGAACCTCCGTACACAAATCCCTGAAACTTATCCTGGTAAACAGTTCGTCCGGCGTTATCAACGAGTTCGTCAAAGTAGTTGCGATTGGTCGTGAAGTCAGGTGCGTATGAAAAGGATATGTTCGGATTGATCACATGACGAATTGCCTTGATCGAACTATTGGGATTCTTGAAAAAGTACATTCCGTAAATCCGCGTATTGAGGCCGGTGCTAAAAGAATAGTTGCCGATCCGGTTGAATCCATTAATTGTATCCGCAACAACCGGACGGTTCAGCACCCGGTCATAGCGCCACGACAGCCTTTCGAAGTACCATTTTTCCTCATAATTCACGGACGGCGACATTGTGAAAAACTTGAGAAACTTAAATGAATAGCTCACCGGCAACGTATGCCTTACCCCTTTTCTCGCATTCTCGAAAAACAAGGGAAGGTTTTGGAAGTCAAACGGAGCGATGCTATCCCGGGTAGCACCGGGAGTGAGCCGTCCGAGGTTGTTAGTGATCCGGTTTGTGGCGGCCATTGAGTACCCTACCGAAAAATTGTCAAGAGGACCAGTTACGCCCTTTCGCTGAAACGGGTAGATGTTCGTCATGTTGACCGTCACGTTCGGAAGGGGCAGATCCACCAATCCCGTCGTCAGGTCCTGGTTGTGACTGAGGTTGACGCCTGCTGAAAATGGAGTCCCGGCGAAGCGTTTGCTATAAGAAACATTTGAGCTGAGCTTCGTTGTGATGTTATTGAGGCCAGAGCTATATAGTTCACCGGGCGTTCCCGACATCAGATTGTTGATTTGGTTGTAGGTTGTGGTGGCGGCATTGACAGATGCTGCAAACCTGCCGGTACCCTTGGTTTGCGGCGAGTGACTCCAGGTCAGTCGGAAGTCGTTAGAGATGTCTTTCTTCTCGATCTGGTTACCCAGCCGGTTCCTCGAATAGCTGAAGCGAAAGTTCCCATCATACTTGTATCGCTTTTTATAGACGATATTGGAATTGAGCGCATGACCGCCCTTTGAGTAGATGTCGCCGGTAAGTGTAAGCTTCATGTAAGGGCTAATATCAAAAAAATACCCCCCGTTGCGAAGGTTGAACCCCCTGCGGCGCTCCTCGCCATAAGATGGAAACAGGATTCCGGATTTGCTTTCGCGTTCTGCCGGGAACATTCCGAACAAGAACCCTGCAGGCAGTGGAATGTCGTTAAATTCGACATAAAAGGGGCCGGCGACGATCTTGTCATTCGGGATAGCTTTCGACTTCGTAGCGATAATCCGGAAATGGGGATCCTCCAGATCGCAAGTCGTGTAGCTGTTGTTAATACTCAGTATCTCGTTACGCTCGTTCTTAAATGCTGCCTTGCTGGCCAGAATCCCATCACCTTGCTTTGTCAGGACCTCAACGATTCTGGCGCGTCGCGTTTTGAAATTGTAGATGATGCCTTTGGTTTCATAAACCTCCGAACCATTCTTAAATACAGGGTACCCGATGCGGTTTCCCAACGAGTCGCGTACGCCCTGCGCGGTGATGGTGTTATTCGCGTAATCGATAACGATCTCCTCCGCCTGTAATTCGATTTCCCCATACCGGATATTGGCGTCTCCGTATAACCAAATTAGTTTGTTTTTCATGCTGGCGCGGATGGAGTCCCGGGCGGAGTAAAAGATCGTTGTTTCGATATCACCCTTGGGCTGGGGTATGGTATCCGCGGAGGGAATGGTGTCTGATGCAATACCTTCAGGCGTGAGTTCGTTCCCTTCAGGCTGCTGCACTTGAGTGGTATCGGCCGGCTCTCCAAGCGGGCGGGCAGGATTTTTGATTGGCCTTTCCTGGGCAAACCCCAAAATTGGCATGCAAAGGATCAAAACTATCGAACATAGAACGTACCGCACAGACCTCGAATTGGTAAGGATACCTTTAAGATTTAGAGGAAAATTCACAAATTTGCGTAAAGTTATTGCAATTTGCTTGAACATCTTAATGCCTGTGAGGAATATTGGTTTTGCCTT
>CAZIAG010000281.1:0-5531 GCA_964537375.1 uncultured Roseivirgaceae bacterium | reverse complement strand
TTACAAAAGACATTTCGGCATCCGGTGAGCTTGATTTTCAGAACAGGTTCACGCGCTTCTACGGCTATGCGCCCGGTACCGTACCCGAGGGCAGTGCGGAGCGACAGTCATACAACACCTTCAGGGTAGCCGCAGGGTTGAGCAACGCAAAGAACAAATCCTTCGCCTACGATTTGGGGGCGTCCTTTGCGTATCTGTCAGACCGGTTTGAAGCTCAGGAGTCCGACCTTGGGCTCGACCTTAGGTTATCGTATTCTGTCAATGAAAAATCGTCTGCCTCGCTGCGGGCAGGATATTCATTGCTGAGCCGGAGCGATGAAGCGGGAGATTTTGGTGCTCGTCACCTTTTTTCGGCGAGCCCGACCTACGTTTTTTATCCGGTAGAGAACCTTCGCATTAGCGCGGGAATGATTTTCTCGTATGAGAACGACACGATCAATACAAAAGATATTCACTTATATCCTGATTTCAGGGCGAGCTATCCGTTAAGTCCGTCCGTTGAAGTGATCGGCGCGCTCACGGGGGGAATAGAAAAGGTCTCTTTGCGATCGATGTCGGAGGAGAATCTTTGGTTGGATGCCAATATTCCCGTGTTCCACACCAACAAACTCTACGATTTTCAGGTTGGTTTAAACGCAAGGATCGGTAACAAGGTCTCTTTGAACGGAGGGTTCTCCCTTGCCGCCCTGAAGAACTGGTACAACTATGTGAATACCTTCGACGATCCGTCGCGGTTTGCCCCTGAGTTCGATGTCGATGCGGTGACGCGTGGAAACTTCTTTGCGTCGTTCGGCTTTGTCCAGCAAAAGGCCGCCAAGTTTCTTCTCCGGGGTGATGTCTATGCCTACGATCGGAAAGTGGACGAGTCGGTTTGGCACCGACCGCTGTACCGGGTGACCGGAGATTTTATTTTTAACATCTATGATAAACTGCTCTTTGACGTCACCATGATTGCTCAGGGAGGTATGAAAGCAAAACGATATACTTCGCCCGGCGTTTTCGAGGAGGTTCAGCTCGACGCGGCCCTTGATCTGAACTCACGATTGGAGTATGTGGTTTCGGAAAGCGTGTCGACATTCGTTCAGGCCAACAACATCCTGGGTCAAGAGTATCCCTTGTTCCTGAACTATCCGGTTCGCGGGCTCCAGTTTATGGGCGGACTCACCGTTAGGTTTTAGGAATGCGTAATTGTTTGTATGCCTGAGATTTTCGTTTAATTTTGTCTAGGATTTAACGTAGTGTCAAAACAGTAATCAATGGCCAGGAAAAAGAAACAAGACGAAGAATCATCGGACGATCTCCACAACGCCGACGATACCTTTGGTCTTCCTGAGATAGAGTATCAGCCCATTCAACGCGAGCAGTCCTCGGAGGCCAGCGAGTACACGTCATCAGAATCGACTCATAAGAACGAAAACCCTAACCCAATGGAACGAGAAGAGTATCCGCGTAATGACGAGAATACTTATTACATGGATGACGAGAACGGTTCTTCGCCATGGCCCAAAATACTCGGAATCGCGTTAGTCCTTCTCCTCGGCGCTGGCGCGTGGTGGTATTTCGGAATGTATCAGCCGCAACAAAAGGCGGAACAGGAACGCCTCGCCCGCGAGCAAGCGATAGCGGATTCTACCAGGCGCGCCAACGACCTGGCCGAAAGCCGGCGCCGTGAAGCCGAACGCCAGCGTGCCGATTCCCTTGCTGCCCTGGAAGCGACTCCGGCTGTTGGAACAATTGACACAATCACCGAACGTACGGGGCGCTATTATGTCATCGTGGCCAGTGCAATCGATGGAGACCTTCTGATGGACTATGCGAAGACGCTTACACCGAAAGGGGTGAGCCCTAAGCTGATCCCTCCACACGACAATGTGAAGTTTTACCGTCTGGCCGTCGCTGAGGGCGATACCTATGCCTCAACGCAGGCGACTGCGGATGAATTGAAGGCTGAGTACACAAAAGGAACCTGGGTCATTAAATACTGACCTCGCGGCCACGGCGTTCTTGTTAAACAACGAGACCGGGGCGCCACGTGGTGTCGTGTGGATTCGGCATAGTTTGTGATAACAACACGGGGGCACAATGAACCCCCATTTCTTTATCTACGGCATACTACATTTTTTAAACTTCATGACTATCGCTCAAATTGTAACGGAACTTCCCGAAGATCCGAACTTAACTCCTGATCAGTCCTTATCTGCCTGGGACCTCGCTGTTGCCGGCGGTTGGATGATGATTCCAATTGTGATTCTCTCTGTGATTGCGATCTATTTGTTCGTCGAAAGGTTGCTGATCATCAACAAGGCGAACAAGGATCCCGAGGATTTCATGAACAGGGTCAAGGAACTGGTGTTGAAGGGCGACATAAACGGCGCAAAGTATGTTTGTGCTCAGAACGACTCGCCTGTAGCCCGGATGATTGAAAAAGGAATTAGCCGAATCGGTAGTCCGCTCAAGAACATTGAGGCCTCAATCGAGAATGTGGGCCGCCTGGAAGTGGCGAAACTGGAGAAGAACCTGTCGGCGTTGGCGACGATCGCCGGTGCTGCACCCATGATGGGTTTCCTCGGTACGGTGATCGGAATGGTCCAGGCATTCATTGCCATCTCCAATGAAGAAGGGTCTGTTAGTCCGAAGCTCCTCTCGGAGGGTATTTACACGGCCATGATCACCACGGTGGCCGGCCTTATGGTCGGAATTGTAGCCTACCTGGCGTACAATTTTTTGGTCACCCGTGTGCAGAAGATCATCCATAAGATGGAATACAACTCGATCGGCTTTATCGACTTGTTGCAGGAACCTCGTTAATCAATCGGACGTTATTAACTAATTATTGGCCTATGAATCTGCGGTCAAAAAATAAGGTCGATCCAGCCTTCAGCATGGCGTCCATGACTGACCTGATCTTCCTTTTGTTGATATTCTTTATGCTCACCTCTTCATTTGTAACGCCCTCTGGTCTGCCGGTAAACTTGCCCTCTAGTCGGGCGAGTACTATTGAAGTCCAGAAGGTGTCGGTTACGGTGACAAAGGACCTGCAGTTCTTCGTCAACGACAAGAAGGTAAGCCGGGCGATGCTGGAGCCGGAACTCAAGAGCCGCCTCACGCCGGGTGCAGGGTCGGTGATTTTACATATCGACAAAGACGTCCCGTCGGAGCATCTTGTTTATGTTGCCGGAATTGCGACCGCTTTGGAGGCCAAGGTCGTAGTGGCTACCAAGCCCTCAAAATGATATCTGTATGACGGACGCACAGGAAAGGAAAAGTAGCAGGCAGGCAATGATCATCTCGGCCGGAGTTCATGGCCTGATATTGCTTTTGCTTTTCATTATCGTAGCATGGCGGGCACCCAATCCCCCGCATCCGGAATATGGTATTGAACTGAACTTCGGGCTTGATATGCAAGGAACGGGAGATGTTCAACCCCGAACGCCCGTGGGCTCCCAGGAGACCGACGACGATGAACCGCTGATGGATGAACCCCAGGAGCAGACCGTCCCGGAAACCGAAGAAGTTACCGAGGAACCCACTGAGGCTGCGGAGGTGCCCACAGACCCGGAAGTTGTGTCGAAGGCAGAGAGCCCGGAGGTAGTAGAACCAAAAGAGGACTCCAAACCGAAGAATGACGCCAGGGAAAAGACGTCGCCTGCGGATACAGAGGTGAAACCCAAGGAAGATCCCGCGGCCGTTTATCAGCCTAAGAACCAGTCCAGTGACGCCGGGGCGGCGAATGACAAAAAGGGTGATCCCACCTCACAGGGAGACGACAAGAAGGCCGCCGGCGATAAGGGCAACCCCGAGGGTTCAATTGATTCCAAAGCACTTTATGGCAAGCAGGGCGGTGGTGGCGGCGGACCCAGCCTGGACCTGGCGGGATGGGAGTGGGATCACATTCCCCGAGCGAATGTTCCCGATAATGAACAACCGGGAAAGATCGTGTTCGAGATCGAGGTCGACAAGGAAGGCAACCTGATTGGTATGAAAAAACTTTCCGGCACCGTTACCCCTGCGGCGGAGAGGGCTTTCAGAGAAGCGATTCAGCGGATTACCTTCACGAAGAAAGCGGGCCACACGGTCCCGGATCGCACCAAAGGAACGATCTCTTTCGTGATCAGGGCTGAATAGTATGGAACAACGATACATCGAGTTCGTCCAGGATGTTTTGATCACCATTCACGAAAATCTTCGGGAACTCTCCGAGAGAAAAGGCTTCGCTGATCCTGAAGAGTTAACCCAAATCGAAGCCAAGATGCTCGCCTACAACGAAATACTCGCCATCCTGCGGGATAGTGCCAATACATTTCAACTTCCAAAGGAGGAGTTGGGGTTGTCGTAATTTTACCCGTCCCCAGATCTCAGGGCCCAACGCCCGAATTTCAAGACCCAAATTTCAGGACCCAAGACCTAATGCCTGTCCCGAAGCAGCAATAACGGAGTCGACGCTTGTTCCGATGCCGTGGTTCAGCGTGTCGTCTTGGTAGGTCTTTGGTATGACATACATACGCATAGTTCGCTCCCAACGTATGCGTAAGGTTTTTATTGTGTATGGGCAGAACTTAATCGAAAGGAAAGGGAAAAGGAGTCTACACCTTGATGAAACGTCTCTCTAAAAGAGACGTCATTTACGCCATGTATACGGGATATCTACGGGATATCTACGCCACATCCCTCCAAAACGTTCACCGGTGCGACAACTATTTTGCGACACCTCGTGGTGCACCGCACCCTGAAAACAGGCATGGGAAAGTATGGAGATGAGTAGTCGTTATTCTTTTAGATTATGACGAAAACCGTGCACTGGCCCAGGTTAATCATGAAGATAATTCTCAACGTGGAACCAATGCATACATGATGTTCAACGTTCGATCTTGCGCCCGGTAAGTCGGTTTGGATGAACGTTGAACTCCTACCGAACACGCCATCTGGTCAAGCCTTGAATTTCCAACTTTCCCAGTATCCTCAATTCAAGACATTTTCCCAAATTGGTCCAAAAAAGTGCTGGAACGGCATTGGAACCGCATTGCAGAATCCTGGCTATGGAGCCCAGTGCGCAACGAATCGCCGAATTCAGCCAGGCGGAATCGGTGGGTTCCAGGACCCAATCCCAACGCTCAAGACCCAAATCTCAGGGCTTGTGTTCCAGGGCCGAAAGTGAATGCTCATTATTTCCTGGTCTCGGCGTGCGCCCTGAAGGAGGCCGTTCCAGGTTGAGGCTGTTACCCCTGGCCTTATTCAAGTCGGAAAAAATTCCCTAATTGCCGCGGATTTCAAGGTGGCCATGACCCGCGAGTACGTCGAGACTATTAAGTTTCTCTACCATGCCCTGCCTATGTTTCAGCGCATAGGTCCAGCGGCATTGAAAAAAGACCTGACTAACACCATTCGTATCTGTGAATACCTGGGCAACCCGCAAGGGAAGTTTCGCGCAATCCACGTGGCAGGAACGAATGGTAAGGGGAGTTCGTCCCACATGCTTGCGTCAATTTTGTTGGAGGCCGGTTATTGCACGGGCCTCTATACCTCTCCCCACC
>CAZIAG010000280.1:0-5533 GCA_964537375.1 uncultured Roseivirgaceae bacterium | reverse complement strand
CTGCGGCAGGGGGTCCGGCAGACCTTAATGGTAATTTTTAATCCGTACGATTTTTATTCAGCTTTGATTTCCCGTGATAACGGTACGCTGGAAATAGATCGGTTCCGCGAGGAGATCAAATACCTGAAGATCAATCGTGCGCCTCTTGAAAAAATGCTGGCGCGGTTGGATGAGCGCAATTTGAAGTCCATTCCGGGTAATGAAGCCTTTGCTGTACTTGACCAGATTCTCGAGGAAGTCAACTTTACCCCCGAAGATCTGGATGGATATATCGATGCGTTTTCCACCGTGGTACCCCTAAATGTGGATGACTTTTTCGTTCCGCGGGCCATGGAAAAACAGCAGCCGGCTCCGGAGCACGAGGTATCCACCGCCACTCCTGCCCAACCGGCAAAAAAGGGAACAGAACGTTCTACGCTGAACGACCGCCTGAACTCGGGCAAGCAGCCGACATTGGTTGACAGCTTTCGAAAGATCACCAGTATAAAGGAGAGCCTTACCATCAATCAAAAGTTCATGTTTACGAAAGTGCTTTTCTTTGGGGACTTCGAGTCGTTCAGTCGTGCAGTCGATGATCTTGACAAGCTGTCCAACCTCGACGAAGCATTGCAATATCTTGAGAAACAATCTTCGGCGTGGGACCGAGAAAGCCGCGAATTCCACGAGTTTATGGAGATGATCGAGCAGCGTTTCGCCTGAGGTCTAGAGGCGTTGCAGCATCTGGCTGCGGTGGGCATCCAGCTTGAGGAAGATGAACAGCAAGGTCGTGAACCCTAAAAGAGAAGACCCTCCGTAGCTAAAGAACGGAAGGGGGATTCCGATTACCGGGAACAAACCGACAGTCATGCCGATGTTTACGGCGAAGTGGAAGAAGAGTATCAACGCGACGGAATATCCGTAGGCGCGGGCGAAACGATTCTTCTGACGTTCCGCCAGGAACACGATGCGTAACAAAAGCCCGACGAACAGGGAAATCACAAACAAGCTTCCGAGCCAGCCGTGTTCCTCACCAATGGTGCAAAAAATAAAATCGGTGCTTTGCTCCGGTACGAAGTTGTATTTTGTCTGCGTTCCTTTCAAAAACCCTTTTCCGACGAGTCCCCCGCTACCAATCGCTATTTTTGACTGGGTAACATTCCAACCATAACCTTTTGGATCGGAATCGGGGTCGATCAGTGCTTTGATACGGTTCTGGTGATGAGGCTTCAACACCTCTTTGACGACGTAGTCCACGCTGCCTATCACACCCGCGACAACGATTGCTCCGGCGGTTAGCGTAACTATCCGTCGTACTTTCTTTTTACCTAAGGCAATGGCCAGCGCCAGGATCACGACGATTGACCCGTAGAGGTAGATATGGTTCTCCACGAGGAGGGTCAGCACAAAAATGGCGGCTGCACCGAGGCCGACAATGATGAGGACGGGCGACATTCCCTCACGGAAAAAAACTACGACGAACACCGTGAACACCAGGGCCGTTCCCACGTCATCCTGCATAAGTATCAGGAGCATGGGTGCACCGATGAAAGCAAATAGGATGACTTGACTCCGGAAATTGTCCATCCGAAAACCAATGGAGCCGATGTATTTACTCACGGCCAGGGCTGTGGCGAACTTGGCGAACTCTGACGGCTGAATCCCGAAGCTTCCGATCCCGAGCCAAGCCTTGTTTCCTCCCACTTCCTTCCCGATAAATGGTACAAGCACCAGAATAATCAGAATGAAGGCGTAAATGACATAAGCAAAGGTTTCGTAAAAGTGTCGATCGAGAATCAGGATGACCAGGATGAAGACAACCGAGAGCCCGATGAAGAACAACTGACGCCCTGAATTGAGGTTCATGCTGAAAATATTCTGATTGGCGCTTTCGTCGTAGGTCACGGCGTATATGTTCAGCCAGCCGAGCAATACAATGGCGAAATAGATCACCACCGTGATCCAATCCAGGTTTTGGGTAAGGTTATCGTCGCGTCTCAATCTAAAAACTGTCCTCGTTTCACGTACTCTTCAATGTGTGGTCGTTTTGTCTCTCCGTACAAATACTTCTCGATCATGAGACTGGCAATGGAGGCCGCCGCACGCGCCCCTTGTCCCGCATACTCGACATACACGGATATTGCAATTTTGGGATCATCCTTGGGTGCGAAGGCGATGAACACAGAATGGTCCGGCCTTGGTTCGTTTTGAACGGATCCTGTTTTTCCACAGACCACAATGTCTTTCAGTTTGGCGCGGTACTGTCCTGTTCCTTCCATTACCACGCGTTCCATGGCGTCGGCCGCAATCTCAAAATAGGCCGAGTCAATTGTCGTGTAATGGCGGTCGAGATATTGCGGCAGTGGCTCGCCGGTGTTGCCGATCGATTTGACCAGATGCGGTGTATAGTAATATCCGCGGTTGGCTACGGTGGCGGCAAAATTGGCCATTTGCAACGGAACAACCAGATTCTCTCCTTCTCCGATGGCAATGGAGTAAATGTTTGAGAACTTCCACGGACGGCCATTGTACGCGCGGTCGTAGTATTCAACTGAGGGAACAAGTCCGCCTTTCTCGTTCGGCAGATCGATACCTAAGGGCTTTCCAAACCCGAAGCTCTGGATATGTTTGTTCCATTCCTTCAGCCCAATGCGTGTGTCGTCAAAGGGATTGGACGACTTGCCCTGCACCACCATTCTTCGAAGCACATTGTAGAAGTATGGATTACACGAGTGCGTGATGGCACCGCGAAGGTCTTCGTTGAAATGTGGACCGTGACATCCGATGATGGACCGATCGCATCGAATCCTTGTTTCAGGCGTGATCACGCCTTCCTGAAGGGCCACCATGGCCTGGGCAATCTTGAAGATCGAACCCGGGCGGTACTGGGCCATCAGCGGACGATTGAACAGCGGCTTGTTCGTATCGTTGCTGATGAGCACGAAGTTTGAGCTGTAGTTTTTGCCCGTGAGTAAACTCGGATCATAGGACGGCCCGGATATCATCGCCAGGATCTCGCCGGTCTTTGGTTCTATCGCGATGATACTTCCCGCCTTTCCTTCCATCAGCATTTCGCCGTACTCTTGTAGCTTGAGGTCGATTGTGGTGATCAGATCCTGACCGGGAACGGCCAGGGTATCGTAGCGTCCGTCGTTCCAAAGCCCTTTTTCAATCCCTTTCACATCGCGCAGGATATGACGCACGCCGCGCTTTCCGCGGAGATACTCTTCATAGTATGCCTCGATACCACTCTGCCCGATATAGTCGCCTTGCCGGTAGAAGTTTGTCGTGTCACGCTCCAATTGCCGGCGGGTGATTTCGCTGACGTAGCCAAGAGCATTGGCCATGGCTTTTGTCGTATAGGCACGGGCGCTGCGCGGTTGAATGTAAAATCCGGGAAACTCGTCGATACGGTCCTGTATTCGGGCAAAGTCGAGGTTGGATAACTGCGTAAGGAAGATCGTCGGCTTAAAAGAAGCGTAGTCCCGCCTGGCCCTCAGTTCGCGAAACTTCCGGCGTAGTTGTTCGCGAGTGAGTGAGAATACTTCGCAGAAGGCAGCGGAGTCAAGCTCCTTTACTTCATTGCGAATGATGAGGAGATCGAATTCAGGGGTGTTGTAGACGATTAGTTGCCCGTTGCGGTCGCGGATCAGACCTCGTTCCGGGTAAACGACCTCGGGGTAAATGGCATTGCTTTCCGCCATGCCCTTGTATCGTTCATCCAGTACCTGAATGGAGAATAGCTTGACAAGGAAAATGATTCCTATGACAACAAACGTGATTTGAATAATTTCCTTCCTTCCTTCGTTCATTACAGGTCAGGCAAATAAGGCAAACAATAGATCACCGATAACGGCCGCTGGGAAACAGGAACTGTACGATAACTGTTACCACGGTCGTGAAAAGCGTGCTGGCGATCACCTTCCAGAGAGTAAACCAAAACATACTAAATCCTCCGGCTTCAACAAAGAACAAAATGAAATGGTGCACAAAAACCAGAGGAATAGTATAGACCAGGAACCACTGGAATCCGTGGGCAGCAATCGATGGGGTATCGTTGATGTCGTAGCCGCCCTGAGGGGTAATGAGTGAAAGCCAGTAGTTGCGCACATACATTATGAAAACACAGGCCATGGCGTGCTGACCAAGGCTGTCGTAAAACATATCTACGCCGATCCCCATGACAAAACCGATGATCATCAGCATCAGCGGATTTGAATCAACGGGCATAAAAAGGAGGTATGCGGCGTACAGGAAACAGAAGGCAGTCCCCCAGAGTACAATATTCTTCAGAATCAGTACCTGGTAGAGCAGGTAGATAAAGAATGCGATCACCTGTATGATGCTGATCCTGCTCATCGTTTTGCTTCCTCAATAATGACGTTTTCAAGAGAATCCTGCTCGTGCATAAGGTCGCTCTTCACCACTTCGACGTAAGACAGTTTCCTGAAATCCTGCGACAATCGTACACGAATATCCCAGAAGAGGGTCTCGTCTTCCTTTTCGGTAAAGCCCTCAATTGTACCGACCATAATGCCTTCCGGAAAGATGGCGTTGTATCCCGAAGTCACAACGGTGTCGCCTTCTCTTAACTCGGCGTGCCGGGGAATGAATTCCAGTTGGACGTAACCTGGATCACGCGCATCCCAATTCACGGACCCGAACAGCCCCGTGCGGGGCAACACCACGGAAATACGGTAGTCGTTGTGAAGAATTGATGTCACGACACTATAGTGACGTGAGACCGCGCGGATCTTGCCGACTGCCCCGAGCGGACTGATCACCGCCATGCCAGGTTTCACTCCGTCTTCGGAGCCTTTATTGATGGTAAGGTAATTGGTCGCCCGGTCCACCGAGTTGTTGACGACCTTCGCACTGATAAACTCAAACCGGTTTACCCGGGCCGAGTCATAGGTGTTTCCTGTCGTGTCCTGGCCGAGTTGCTTGTACCGCTCGAGTTGTGTTCTGAGTTCTGCATTTTCGAGCGCCAGCGTGTTGTTGATGTTGCGGAGGAGAAAGTATTCACGGACGTCCTGGGAAATACGGTTCAAGCCGGCGACCATCGAGCTCGAGGAATTAAAGAACCTGGCACTTTGGTAGTGATTATTCTGGATAACCATCCAGACACACGCAATCTCGAGAAAGAGGAAGGTAAAAAAGGCCCGGTACTGATAGAAAAAATAGAAAAGCCTCTCCATTGCTAAGGGGTGATTCGGAATCTATTGTCAGGTCGTGTCGCTTCAGTCTCTCTCATTCTCGATCATGTTCAACCCCGTGGCTCGGGTCAGGTCATAAGGACCGCCCGGTATTTTTGAAGATTCTTCAACGCTGCCCCGGTTCCCCTTACCACCGCCTTCAGCGGATCTTCAGCAACGTGAATGGGAAGCTTGGTCTTCAGCGCCAATCGTTTGTCGAGCCCCCGTAGCAATGCGCCGCCTCCCGTCAGGTAGATGCCGCGCTCGTAAATGTCCGCCGAAAGTTCGGGAGGTGAGGTCTCCAGTGCCTTGAGTACCGCCTCTTCAAGTTTGGACACCGATTTGTCCAGTGCGAAGGCGAC
>CAZIAG010000279.1:0-5546 GCA_964537375.1 uncultured Roseivirgaceae bacterium | reverse complement strand
AGCCGTGAGGTACTCTTCAGATTTCCTGGGAGAAGGTTCTTCGCCTCCAATCACGCGCAATCCTTTAAATGCTTCCTTGAAGTCGTGATAAATACCGGCACCCACTCCCGCCCCAATGGCTGCTCCTTTTGAACCGTCGGTGTTGTACAGTTCCAGCGGCGTACCGATGGTGTTGGTAAACGCCTCCCGGAACAACGGACTTAGGAACATGTTCGCGTTGCCCGCACGGATTACTGTTGACGTTAATCCCATTTCCTTTAAAATGTCGAAGCCGTATTTGAGAGAGAAGACGATTCCTTCCTGTGCTGCCCGGAACAGGTGAGCCTGATCGTGTCGGTTCAGGTCGAGCCCGTGAATCGATGCCCCAATAGACCTGTTCTCAAGAATACGTTCCGCGCCATTTCCAAAAGGCAGCACCGTAAGCCCTTCTGAACCTATCGGCACCTGGCGGGTCAGTTCGTTCATCTCGGTGTAATCATAGGGTCCGCCCTTGGCTCTCGTGTTTTTCCGGAGCCAGCTATTGAGAATACCCGTGCCGTTGATACAGAGCAGCACCCCGTTGGAAGTATGTTCGGAAAGGTTGTTGACGTGTACAAATGTATTCACCCGCGACTTTGCGTCGAAGGCGTTCTTATCGGTGACGCTGTAAATCACACCGGACGTCCCCGCCGTTGCTGCAGTCTCCCCTGCATTGAGAACATTCAGCGAAAAAGCATTGTTAGGCTGATCCCCCGCGCGATAACTGACTACCGTACCGGGAGATAACCCGAGATATTCCGCAGCCTCTTTCGTCACTTCGCCCTGAACAGAGAATACCGGCCTGAGCATCGGGACAAAGTCCTTGTTAAAACCGAAATAGTTTATCAAGGCGTCGGAGATATCACGTTTGGTGTAATCCCAAAAAATCCCCTCTGATAATCCCGTGTCTGTCGTGGTAATCTCACCGGTGAGCTTCAGGGCGATGTAGTCGCCGGGAAGCATAAACTTATGAATGCTGCTATACGAATCCGGCTCATTGTCTTTGACCCATTTCAGTTTTGACGCTGTGAAATTCGCGGGTGAATTGAGCAGATTCGCAAGGCAATATTCCATGCCCAGTTCCGCAAATGCGCGATTCCCGATCTCGACAGCCCGGCTATCGCACCATATAATGGATGAACGGATCGGTTCATTATTCTTGTCAACAATCACGAGCCCGTGCATTTGGTAGGAAATACCAATCGCTTTCACCGCCTCCGGTGCCGCGTTGCTTTTCTTCATGCACATCCGGACCGCATTTCCTACATGCTCCCACCACACAGGAGGAGGTTGTTCCGCCCAACTGGGCTGAACGGCGATGATCGGCATTTCTTCCGAGGGTGATTGGGCAGAAACCACCGCGTCGCCGGTCTTTACATCAACCAGCGTTGCCTTGATCGAGGAACTGCCGATATCCAATCCGAGCAAAAGATCATTCATGAGCTTCGCGAATGAGAAACAATTATATTCACAAATAGTCAAAATGACTATATTTTTGTTTCCTTTTTTTATCTTTAATTCAGGAATCCTTATGGTTAGCATGGCTTTCTCCGACAAGATCATCGACGCGCTTTCAATTGATTGCCTGATCTTTGGTTTTCGGGATGGCCAACTCGACGTACTGCTCATCAAACACGCGGAGGGCATCAGCCGCGGGAAGTGGGCATTGCCTGGAGGATGGATTCGCTATAACGAAAGTGTTGACGACGCCGCAAACAGGTTGTTAAAATCGCTGACTGGTGTATCCAACATCTACCTTGAACAACTGCGCGCCTTTGGGGACGTGAACCGTTATCCGAAAAAGCGGGTGGTAACCATTGCTTACTACGCCCTGGTCAACGCCGACCGGTACAGGTTGCATCCCGGTTTCACGGCATCGGACGCGCGTTGGGTAAATATCCATGACGTTCCGAAACTCCCCTACGATCATTCACAGATCCTGGAATTTGGATTTCGCTATCTCAAGAACAAAGTGCGGCATGAGCCGGTAGGGTTTAACCTCCTGCCTCCGAAGTTTTCGCTGCATGAAATACAACAGTTGTACGAGGCGATCCTCGAGACTGAACTTGACAAGCCCAACTTCCGTCGCAAGCTATTGAAAATGAATCTCCTGGTGCCTTGTAACGAAAAACAAAAACACGTTTCACACCGCGCGGCAACACTCTACCGGTTCGACAAGAAGGTTTACAAGAAGCTGACCGAGAACGGATTTTCCTTTGCGCTGTAAATCGAATGGCTGTATTCGACAAACGCATTTGGAACAAGAAAAAATAACGTTCATATTCAATAGTTGAATTTCCGAACCTAACCAAACCTCGATATGACTCAACAAAACAGCAAGCGCCTATTTTATGGGAGTTGTTTCGCCCTGATTACAACTGCCTTTTCGTTCAGCATCCGGGCGGGCATACTGCCTGAGCTGGGCGAAACCTTCAACCTCAACGCGACGCAGCTGGGTTTCATTAACCAGATGTGGTTCCTCGGATTTCCGATTTCCATGGTCCTGGGAGGTATTTTTTACAGCGCCATCGGACCACGGACGATTATGCGCATTGCCTTTGTAGCCCACACGATTGGTATTATCATGACCATCTACTCGGGCGGCTACACGGGGCTACTCATCTCAACATTATTGATTGGGATTGGCAACGGATGTACGGAAGCCGCGTGCAACCCCATGATCGCAACGGCATACACGGGTAAGGTCATGAATACCCTGCTCAACCGGTTCCACATGTGGTTCCCGGGTGGAATTTTTCTCGGCAGCCTTATATCGTACGGCATGACCGAAATGGAACTTGGATGGGAAGCGCAGATCTGGATCATCCTGATTCCAACTATTATTTATGCCTATCTTTTTTATGGACAGGAGTTTCCGGAGCCAACGGGTGAAGTCGCTTCTCTTCGGTCGAACATGAAGGCCATGATATCGCCCTTGTTCCTGTTCATGTGTGTATGCATGACACTCACCGCTATTTCGGAGTTTGGTCCGACTCAATGGGCTCAACTCATATTGGCTGAAAGCGGAGCTGAACCCATGGTGATCGTGGCTATCATTTTTGGGATAATGGCAATCGGTCGCTACTTCGGAGGCGAGTTCGTACACAAATTTGATCAGACGGGCGTCCTGCTCGGCTCTGCCGTTCTCGCTGGTATTGGAATCTTCCTGCTCAGCAGCCAGACAGGCGCCATGGCTTACGTTGCGGCCATCGTATTTGCAACCGGGGTTTGTTACTTCTGGCCAAACATGATTGGATTCACCGCGGAGAAAATCCCCTTGAGCGGTGCTATTGGCATGTCCATTGTCGGCGCTTTTGGAATGTTCTCAACCGCAATATGGCAGCCGATCATTGGCGGATGGATAGACGGATCCCGTGAAAACGCTGCGAAAGCTGGCCTGGAAGGCCCCGCACTTGAACTAGCCGCGGGCCAGGAGACCCTCGTGAAGATGGTCGCCTTTCCCGCCATACTGATCGTATTGTTTACGGTCCTTTGGTTTTGGGTCCGAAGCCGAAAAAAGCAGGCTGACCGGGTTCCCGAGTCAGTAGCTTGAGCTGAATATGAACAAACGAAAAAAGCCCTGGCCGCAACCGGGGCTTTTCCCTTTTTCAGTTGATGCATGCTTAGTTCTGTTCATCGGCGGTGACGTCCCCCAATTCCCCTTTCTCCGCCTTGCGTTTCAGCTTTTCATTGGCAAATATCGCTACTTCAACCCTGCGATTTTGTCGCCTTCCATCAGGGGTATCGTTGCTGGCAACAGGCTGATCCGGTCCGTATCCTTCTGTCGAAATTCTACGACCAGCGACACCCAATGACTTCAGATAGTCCTCGACAGATTCTGCCCGGTCCTCCGACAACTCCATGTTGTATTCCCGGGTGCCGGTGATGTCTGTATGGCCTTCGATGAGGATATTTGTATCCTCGTACTTCTTCAGCGTTTCCGCGAGGTTTGTCAAATTGGTTCTGGATGCGTCACTGAGGTCCGAAGAATTGATCTCAAATTGGATCCCATCGTGGAACGTAATCTTGATACCTTCGCCGACCCGTTCAATCTCCGCTCCCTCCAGGTCGGCACGCAACTCCTCGGCCTGTTTGTCCATATAGCGGCCGATTCCATAACCGGCTGCGCCGCCAATAGCGGCTCCGAGTATCGCGCCCATGGCAGTATTGCCAGCAGCCTTTCCTATCGCCGCACCGGCGGCAGCTCCGCCAGCCGCTCCGATGTATGTCCCCTTCTGTGATTTGTTCATGTTCTTACAGGAGGCCAGGAGCAGGCACACGATAAGCCATATTCCCATTGCCCTTTTCCAGTAAATAGATCTGTCCTTCTCCTTCATAACCCTTTCATCTTGTTCAACCGCAACCATTCTAAAAAATAATGCCGGCTCGAAGCGCCGTTGCGCAGTAAAGTGTAGTTTTGAAATATGAGCTTCAGGCCTCAAGCAACTTTTTTTCTGATTCTAGCAACGCTAACCACAGGTAATACAATGGCTCAGGACGACGGTGTGACAAAAGAAAAAAAATATATCGCCCTTGGCGACTCCTATACGATCGGAGAAAGCGTTCCGGCCGACGAACGGTGGCCACATCAACTCGTTGACGCGCTGAAGAAGCAGGGCATCGTTTTCAAGACGCCCGACATAATCGCTACCACCGGATGGAGAACTGATGATCTCAAACGAGCTATAATCGAGATAAACCCTTCAACTGACTACGACCTCGTCTCCCTGCTCATCGGCGTGAACAATCAGTACCAGGGAAAATCCGTTGATTCTTATGCACCCGAATTTGAAGAGTTACTGCAAATGGCGATACGCTTTGCGGGTGGTGACACGTCGAAGGTGTTTGTTGTTTCCATTCCCGACTATGGGTACACTCCTTTTGGCAAACCGAAACAAGCAGAGATTTCCAGCGCGATTGATGCATTCAATGACGTCAATCGCAAGATCACCGAACAATACGGTATCCGCTATTTCTACATCACCGATATCTCCCGCAAAGGATTTGATGACCCAGACCTGGTCGCCAAAGATGAACTTCACCCCTCGGGTAAAATGTACAGCTTGTGGGTAGAGCGGATTGTTGACGGTTTGTTCTAAAGGCTTCTGCAGCCCCGCTTCCCGGGCTGATTCTAATGGGCTACTTTCGGAATGGGCATTTTCCCCGGTTTCGGAAGCAACGATGAACTCCTGGACACCGCGACCTCAGCTCCTCTGCAGGGTAATACTCTTGCCATGAAGGAAGATGTCCATCGGTTCACCGGATTCCAGAATGGTCTCCGTTCCCTGACCAGACACCCTGACCTTAATCACCCTTCCCCTAAACTTTAGACGGAAAGAGTAACTCTTCCATTTCCGGGGAATGAACGGAGCCAACGACAGCTTCTCATCCTTTACGCGCATGCCACCAAATCCCTTGACCACACTCATCCAAGTGCCTGCCATACTGGTGATATGGCATCCGTCCTCCGTGTCGTTGTTATAGTCGTCGAGGTCAAGCCGCGCCGTTCGCAGGTACATCTCATACGC
>CAZIAG010000278.1:0-5551 GCA_964537375.1 uncultured Roseivirgaceae bacterium | reverse complement strand
ACTGGTCCATATGTACTTCCGATGCAATACGCCTACTGATTCCATAAGGCGTATCCCGCCGATGCAGAGGCTGTCTGGAAAGGGCACACCGGCCCAATGAAGGGTGGCAAGGTAAAACGAAATTCATAATTCGGGTTTACCGTTATTCAAAAATTTGGCTGCGTACGCCAATATGACCGTACGGTCACCAAAGAAATACAGGTCTGAAAGTTCTCACATTTCCTTACACCGGCCCGGCACCGGAGCGTCTTTTCACTTAACTTGCCCGAGCCGAACTTGTTCGCCTATGAGAATGAACAAAGCGTCCCGTTATGCCCTTGTCTTCGCATCTGTCGGGATAGTGATCGTTGCCTTGATCCTCTCGGTCCAGCGCAACATCATCGATACGTATGAAACGAACCTCCCCTATATCCGCGTGGGCGATGAGGTACGAATGGAGATCGATCGTGCAAACCTCGCCCTGGAGAGAGCACTGGCAAACGACGCCGCCGTCCGTTTTGAGTCGGACGTGCAAGGGCGGTACAACGCTGCACTGTTGGCGCTGCAACACGCATTTGACGGAGACGAGGCCGAGGGATATTCTGAGAACCTCGATGAAGAGACACGCGCAATTATCCGCGAAACGATGATCGCCGTCGAAGACCTTTCGGCCCAGGCGACACGCCGACGGGAAAGCCGCAACTCATCTCCCGGCTTCACCAGCGCGAGCCGGGAGGCGGATGAACTGATTAATCACCTCGTTGAACGTCTCAACCAGTTGATGAATCAGGACACCCGCGGTCTGCGCACCGTGACCTGGCTAACGACTTCCGGCGTCTTCCTTGCGTTTTCTTTTTTCGTGTTCTTAATATACCGACTTCAACAGCGGACGGATCGACTTGCTGCCGAGAATGAAAAAAAGCTGAGTGAGGAGTCGAGCCGTGTTGAAACGCTGACGCAGTTTATCGAAGCGGTTTCCGCTGGCAACTACAACATTGAACTCGACGGTGCGGCGGCGACTGACGACAACCTCACCGCCACGCTTATCAAAATGCGTGACAAACTTCGCGATAATGCGGAGGATGATCGAAAAAGAAACTGGACAACAACGGGGCTTGCCCAGGTGGGCGAAATTTTGCGGGCGGGGAGTTCGTCTGCTGAACTCTATGACAACATCATTCGATTTGTTGTAAAGTACACGAAGAGCAACCAGGGAGGACTTTTTATCCTACAGGAAGAGGACGAAGATCGCTACCTCGAATTGGTTGCATGCTATGCCTTCGAGCGCAAGAAGTACCTGACCAAACGCATCGAGGTCGGTGATGGTCTCGTTGGTCAGTGTTTCGTGGAAGGAGAAAAGATCTATCTGCTCGAGGTCCCGGAGGAGTACGTCAATATTACGTCTGGGCTGGGTGGCAGTAATCCAAATGCGTTGCTCCTGGTTCCCCTCAAGATCAATGACCAGATCTACGGCGTGATTGAGTTGGCTTCTTTCAACGCCTTCCAGGATTTCGAGATCGCACTTGTCGAGAAGCTGGCGGAAAGCATCGCATCGACCATCTCCAACGTCAGGGTCAACGAAACAACACGCATTCTGCTCGAGCGTACTCAACAACAGGCGGAAGAGATGAAATCGCAGGAAGAAGAAATCCGCCAGAACATGGAAGAGTTGGAGGCGACCCAGGAAGAGATGCGTCGCAAGCAGGCCATCCTTGAGAAAGAGTTGGAACAATCGCAACACCAAGGCGCCATTCTGCGCGAGCAGGAGAAAAGACTCACACAGTCTCAGGATACATTGCAGGCAATCGTTGATAATATTCCGCGGGCGATTTTCTGGAAAGATCCCGAACTCCGCTTCATGGGTTGCAATCGAATATTCGCCGAGATCGCCGGGGCAAGTTCGCCGGCAGAACTTATCGGTAAGTCGGATTTTGATATGGCGTGGAAAGCTCAGGCAGATGCTTATCGTAAAGATGACCTCGAAGTTATCAACAGTCGAAAGTCGAAACTGGATATCGAAGAAGTCAATATAAACAGTGACGGCGAAGAATCATGGGTGCGCACCAGTAAGGTGCCCATCATCAACAAGGAAGGGGCCGTGGTCGCCATCCTCGGGATGTTCGAAGACATTACGGAACGCAAGAAGAAGGAAGCGGATATCGCGGTGAAACTCCGCGAAAGGGACGAAGCCTTGAAGGAACTTGCTGCGCTCAAACAACTCATTCAGTCCGGGAAAGTCTGACGATCCGCAAGAATTATTACATGCATACTGGCGCACATCCATTGTGCTTAATGAATGCCGGATATTTTATATCTTTACTATACTATTTAGCCTACGCCCGTGTATGAAGCACATTTTTTTGACTGTTTTGGCGTCTCTGGCATTTGCCAGCCTTTTTGCGCAAGCCAGGAGCGATAAAACGCCCGTCACATACGAGGAAATTTATGATGAACCTTACTCGGTGAATAAATTATTTGTCGGCTTTCAACCCCTTTATACCGAGGTGTTCGTTGGTAATGTGAACGCGGGTTTCGGAGGGGAATTGGTGTACTATCTCCAGGATAAACTTGACTTTCGCGCCCACTTCAGAAAGACCTATAGCCAGCAATTCTTCGACTACTCGAGACATCTGGCGGTGACCCGCGGCGACAACGACAACCGCGCCGAGGTTTTTAATTATTACGAGATCGGCGCGACCTACCACGTAAAGGATCAGGAGGAAAGCTCAAAAACCAAAATGGTCCTGTTTAAGAACAGTTATCGCGGTGCGCGTTGGGCGTCTCGGGTTCCGCTTCACGCTGAAGTGCCTTGCAAAGTGAGAAAGATCTACGGCGTACGCCTGGGGGGAATCCTGTGGGATGGCACGACCGACCTTACTAAAGCGATGGAGACCCAGGGGGTGAGCTACAGCGAGCTCATTTCCGAATCGGATCAAATGATGCCGGCAGAAGAATTCAACGAGCTTGGCCAGTTGGAACCGGTTGACCTCTTCACCAACGTGTATGCGAAAAGCGTGTATCTCGGAGGTTCGATGGCATGGATCAGGAACATCGCCGTCAACTTTGATAAGTTTGAGGAGGGCGTCGATGACTTGATGTTCACTGCCTATGCCGATATTATTTATGCACCTTCCATAGTCGTCGACGACATCGTCTATTCGCAAAAAGACAACCTGGGAAAACGCGATGTGTCGACCACGGCTACCTACTCGGTTAGCCCTCTCCGGATTCAAAATTTTGGCTTCCGTATCGGAATGGATGGACGCTTCAACCGTACCCTCGGATGGGCCTACGGAGCTGAGATCGGTTACCGCCCGGGTATTGAGGGACGCATGTTCTACGCCATGCTTAAGGTCAGTTTCCCCGTGTACGGAACGAATCTCGATTATAGCGTCGAAGCGTTCGGAAAATAACTTCCCAATGTTTTCCTTTGGTCCGTGAAATCGATTTCTCATGGACTGTGATCTTCTGATCAGCAACATTCACGGACTCGTCCAGGTAAGGGACTCTACAACAAGTCCGCTCGCCGGCGGCAACATGAGCACGTTGCCAATTCTGGACGATGCTTTTCTGGCAATTCGCGATGGGCGTATCCAGGCCTTTGGCAAGATGGATGAAATGCCCGCTTTAAATCCAGCCCAACGAATCGATGCGACCGGCCGCTTTGTGTTCCCTGCATTTGTCGACTCGCACACTCATCTTGTATTTGCAGCAAGTCGCGAAGAAGAATTCGTGATGAAGATTCGCGGCGCCTCGTACCAGGAGATTGCCGCAAAAGGCGGAGGTATTCTCAACTCGGCAAAAAAGCTGCACGCCACTTCCGATGACGAACTTTTTTATCGAACGCTGGCGCGCGCCGCTGAAATCATGGCTACAGGAACAGGTGCAGTCGAGATAAAGAGCGGTTACGGTCTGACGGTTGAAGACGAACTTCGGATGCTTCGTATCGCCCGAAGGATAGGCCACGAAACGCCGCTTGCCGTGAAGACAACATTCCTGGGCGCTCATGCCGTACCTGCAGGAATGAACAAGCCGGACTATATCCGATTGGTCATCGACGAGATGATTCCTGCTGTGGCGGCTGAGCATCTCGCCGATTACATCGATGTCTTTTGCGAAGAGGGATTTTTTTCACCGGATGAGACTGAGCGCATTGTTGAGGAAGGAAAGCGTTTCGGTATGAGACCACGCATCCATGCCAATCAGCTCAATCGGTCGGGTGGAGTTCAGGTTGGAGTTAAGACCGGGGCGATGAGTGTCGATCACCTGGAGAACATCGGTGATGAAGAGATCGATGCGTTGAAGGGCTCCACGACGATTCCGACGGCATTACCGGGCGCCGCTTTTTTTCTGAGACTTCCCTTCCCGCCGGGACGCAGAATAATCGATGCTGGTTTGCCATTGGCCATTGCGTCTGATTTCAATCCCGGAAGCGCTCCAAGTGGAAATATGCCGTTGATGATAGCCCTCGCCTGTATCCAAATGAGACTGACGCCTGAAGAAGCCATCAATGCTGCGACAATAAACACCGCGCATGCGATTGAGTTGGGTCACGCGTACGGTAGCATTACCGTTGGTAAAGTGGCGAGTGTCTTTATTACACGCCCGATGCCGTCCGTCGCATTTATGCCTTATGCTTTCGGTACACACTTGGTGGAAAGAGTTATTCTGAATGGAAAAGTGGCAACCGGTGGGGGTGACCTTTAACCACTAATGTGATCCAGCGGTGTCCCACTCCTCGCGGGCCAGCATAGTCCGGAGGCGGCGGTAATAGAGATGTGTTATTGTTTGTTTTCTCGTCGTTTCGATCCTCTGCAGGTCGCGCAAGCACCGGAACATATCATAATAACATCCGCGTAGTTCGAATAAGGCCATCTCCAGGAGTGTTCTATCGTGTCCCTTGAGTTTTCGGAAATGGTGCAGTTGCTGCCGGATGGTTCGGCGGCCTTCCCCAGTTAACGGACGGAGGTAATATTGCCCTGAGGTCAACCCTTTAAAACTCAACGTCAGGATAATTACCTGTTCCCGGATTAAATTCTTATCGAGCTTGATCGTAATTTCATCACGCATCATGGTGCTCATGCCAATGTCGCCAAACATGTTTTCCAATCGCAAGTCGACTGGTTTATCTTGAACGCTCCTGGAGAGCAGAAGCCAAATCTCGTTTTTGTAAAGCGGCACTTGTCCCGTAGAGCGTGCATTTACTACCCTGAGGGAAGACACCGGTCGTGGGCTGTGGCCCGGTAAATAGTGGATATCCGTTGAAGGCGCGCCGTCGGTTTGTTCCTGAACGCGTTTGACCTCGACGATGCCTTCATTCAGGTAAGCGGTGCGACCGTTGACGGTTAATGTTCCAACGCGACTGCTCTCGCCGACCGTCAGGGTCTGCGATTCTGTCGTGATGGTTTGACCCGGTTTAACTTGCCTTCCGTCAACCGATACGTTGCCTTCCACAATCACCACCGTGAATACCGGCGATGCATCCTGGCCAAAAGTTTGGAAATGTATCGCCAACGAAAAGCTCAGGAAAATGCCGATGTTGAAGATTCGCGGTAGTGTACATCGGGCTAAA
>CAZIAG010000277.1:0-5561 GCA_964537375.1 uncultured Roseivirgaceae bacterium | reverse complement strand
GGCAAAGTCAGCCTGCATGGTTACGTGGTCGCGGCACCCGGTACGACACTGCTCCATTGCGAGATTAAGGTATACTTGTGCACTGTCGGGTTGATTGGATGCCGCGTGAGCGAGTGCGATGTTTATATAGAGAATATCGAGGTCATGCGTAGAGTGATCTTGCCGATTCAAACGAAGTGCGGTTTGGTAGTTGTGGATTGCATATTGATAATTGCAGAGTTTATAGTGCACAAATCCAATGTTCAGATAAGACGTAGCTTGTTGCTTTGCTGAACTATTCAAGGTCAGCGCCCGGTAATGGAATTTCAGGGCTTTATCATATTCGGCTTTCAACGTATAGCATATGCCGAGCTGATTTAAGATTGAGCGTCGTTCGGGTCGGCGGTATTGTTCAGCGATGTCTAAAGCAATTTTGCAAATGATAATGGCGGAGTCGATTTTTCCAAGTTCCTGAAGCATGCCGCCGAAGATCCACCCGAGACGGACGATCGCAATACTATCGTTGGACTTTATGACGTGGTTGAAACCAGCCCGGGCGAAATGAGCGGCGGAATCAATTTTTCGGCGTGCGTGGTAGTCGGCTGCTATTGAAAAGTAGAGTTCACTCTTTTCATGATGCTGAACTATTGGGAGACAACGCTTGAGGGAGTCGACGTTTTGACCGAAGCCACTGATCGCGAAAGGGCTGAGCGAAACCCAGGTAAACATAAGAGCGATACACTTTTTCATCGGCATGGTGTTTAGAGAAGGCATAATCTTGAATCCGCTTTATCATTGCATTGGTGTGTTTCGACGATATGTCTGAACATGTTTTTTCAGTTGTTCGATGGATTGCCGGATTCGATCGATGCGATCCTGCATCATTGGATTCTGCGTTTCTGCCCTCGCGACATCGCAGAGACCTGTTGTTCGTTTCAAGGATGTTCGTATTCCGTTTGACAGTCTTTCAATGATCAGTTCATGCTGCCGGATGGTTTGCAAAAGCGCTGTGCGATGCTTTTCCAATTCCATTGTTCGCTCTCGTACGCGGAGGTCAAGCATTGCGGTTATTCTTTTTTTTCGTTTAAACGCAATCATTAGAAATACGGTGAAAATAAGACCTAGTAATACTAGTGTCCCGGCAAGAATGTTAAAACGTTGCTGCGTTCGGATGATACGTTGATTTAGATCGAGTATTTCGGATTGCCTGGCGATCTTCGCCGTGTTTTCGCGTTCAAGGAACTCTGCCTCAATTTTCGCCAATCTGTTCGCGAGATCTTCGCCGTAAAGGGTGTCACGGATTGCACTGTACTGCTGTTGGAATTGTGCCACGCATTCAAAATCTCCGGTTGCTCGATAGGCTCGTGCAAGTCGATCAAACAGCTTGGTTAGCTCGAGTCGGAACGGCATTCCGGGTTGGTTTGCAACCTGCTCTGCGTTACGGAGACACGAGATCGCCTCTTGAGTCTTTCCGTCCATTAAAAGGATGTCAGCAAGATAGTGTGTGTTGTCTAAGAGCAGGCGTACGTCGTTGTTGGATTCTGCGCGTTTTCTTGATTTGGTGAAGTAGTCCATCGCCTCCTCATACCGCTTTTGCCCGAAAAGGATGACGCCTTGGGCAAAGTCAGCATGCATGATTACATAGTCGCTGCACTTGTCTCGGCATTGTTGCCTTGCGAGGTCGAGATATGCCTGTGCACTATCCGGTTCGTGTAACTCGATTTCGGCAAGCGCCATGTTGATATAAAGTATGTCCCGGCCCCGCATGAAGTTTTCCTGTCGGCTAAGTCGAAGCGCTTCTTGGTAGTCCATGAGCGCTTGTTTATGGTTGCGGAGTTTATAGTGTACGAATCCAATATTCAAATAGGATATTGCAAGTTCTGATGCAGAGCTGTTGAACTCAAGCGCGCGATAGTGGTATTCCAAGGCCTCGTCGTACTCCGCTTTCAATGTGTGGAAGAGACCTAAATCGTTCAGAATTGTCCGCTCCTCTGAAGAATGGAATTCTTGCGCGATAGGTAAGGCAATTAGACAAACAGAAATAGCAGAGTCAATTTTGCCAAGCCGATAGAGCCCGCCGGCAAATATTCGACCCATGCGTAGAATACCTGCGCTATCATTCCGGTTGAATGCTCTAAAAAACACTTCGCGCGCAAAATGCGCAGCAGAATCAATCAGTTCAATCGAATGGTATCTGGCCGATATTAAATAGTATAGATCAGCTTTTTCGTGTTCAGGCGCAAGAATAAGATGTCGTTTCAAGGAGTCTATGTTTTGTGCGAAGGATGTTTGCAGCGGCGTAATGATTGCGAAGATGAAGAGCACCGATCGTACCATTCTGGAAGAATAGTGCGGAGCGGGGAAGGAGCAGGGGTGACCTGATTTATCATGATTTTTTGTCACTTGCGGCAGCATGCGGAAAAGGAAGGCCGGTCGCAAAGAAAACAATGGCCGTAACAGTACCACCGTAACGATGAGTTTCATAACTTTAGGTAAAGAGTTGGCGTAACGGAATTTAACCATTTTAATTGCGATAACAATGCCTTTCTACGCGTCTTCAGAAGTGCTCGAAGCCGAAATTTCCCGGAAGGCCGCCGAAATCTGTGATCAGATCGCCACTGACCTTGGTGCAGAAATTCATGACGACCTAATCCAAAAGCTCTTCTTGTTTCGACTTTTTATAGACCAAATTGAACAAGCGTCAAACGATCCAATTGAGATTGAGTCCATTGCCATTAAGATGAGGACAGAGTTCGAGCACATTGTCCGTACGGTAAGGAGCATTTCCAGGCGGCTTCTCCCTATCCGTAATGATGGCGACACGCTGCAACAAGCGGCCGAAGCGCTTTGCCAAAACCTGGAAATTCCAGGTAGAGGGTACGTACATTTTGTTAATAAGGGAGAGGCCGTGGGGATCGAACGTGGTAAAGAGATGTATATTCTGCGCATCATTGAGGAACTTGTTGAAAATGCTTTTCGCCATTCATCTGCGTGGCACGTATGGGTGCGCATGAATTGGAGCAAAGACGAGCTCCTGATAGAGGTCGAAGATGATGGCAGCGGATTTTCCAGGGTCGAGAAATTCATAAACAAGCTTAGAGAGAAACATAATACGCTCCGTGTCCGAAGTATTGCTCTCGGCACGGCCATTAAATACTCACATGGGGCAAAAGGACTTTTGGCCCAACTTCGACTCAAGATTGAGGAACTACAGCATGCCATTCCGAAAGGCGTAGGCCAAAAGGCCAGCAGTGTTTGAAACACCTACCTTTCTTAATAACCGGATCCGGTATGTTTCTATCGTAGCGGGGCTCATCTTTAGATCTTCGGCGATCTCCTTGGTTGTCTCTCCACGGGCAACTGCCATCAATAAGCTTCTCTCTGCACTGGTCAGCACCACCGGCGGTACTTCGTCCCATCGACCTGCGTTTGTCTGGATGATTTTCATTATGCTGTCAGGAAAGTATGTCCCGCGTTGAGTGACATTCTTAATGGTGCGGATGATTTCCGCAAACCCATCAAGTTTGTAGATCACGCTATGCACACCCTCCTTCAAGAGATTAATGATAGCTTCGGTGCCGTCTAATCCCGTAAGACCAACGACGTAGGGTTTATAACTTATTGAGCTTAGCTTCCTGAGCAAGTGGAATCCGGTCGTTGACTTCAGGCGGATATCCAACAATATAAAATGAACGTGGTTGTTCGTAACGCACTCAAGAAATTCTTCCTCTGTTGCGGCTTCAAAAACATTGTTTACGAATATCTCCTTTTCCAACATGGCGCGGACACCTTGCCGGAGCAGAACCTCATCGTCGACAATCAATATGTTGAGTTTGTCGCTCACGTTATGAATATACGCATAAAACTTTTTTACACCTAACAGAATGTCTTCCTGAATCAAATTCATCAGGAAAACCTGACATGCTTTTCAACTTTTTTCCTGATCATTTCACTTCGCGTGTCGGAATTTCTTCATAACCCACTATATTTCCATCGTCATCAAAATAGAGGAGAGCCCATCTCTGTCCAGACCCTCTCTGCACCCCGGGCATCCCCCGGGGTTTTTTATTTGATCAGCGCTGAAGGCTGGACTTTCAAATTGATTTACTAATCGATCGTATTTGTCCACGCCGCGATGATAAACACAAGAACAAATCGCCAGCGAACAACAAAACCGGAACCATCGGAACGCCGGGACGGAAACATTTGCCCCGGCGAATGTGACAGGCTTGAATGTGATTGATGAAAAAGGTCGGCGAGACCGGCGCGCGCCATTACCGCATCGCATTCAACACCGGGTACTGCCGTTGAAAAGAATCGCAGCAATAGTATCCCGTGGAAAAGAAACAAGCATTATCCATAAGAAGGAGCGGGAGGTTCTTGCTGGTCGTGAACTCAAAACCGGTATTCCCGTTTCCCCACCAATACATTCCGTTGAGATTGATCCCGGATATGAAATCGCCGATGGATTGAAGCGTGAAGTCCGCCATCAAATCCACGGGTGCGTACCGTGCGTCGCCGTAGTAACTGATTTCCAGGGTGGACTTCACAAACGCCGACCCTTTACTTTTGTGCTTCAGCGTCGGGCTGCAGCCTTACGGTATCGATCTCCCCGTGCCTGAGGTTTTTTTAGCACACAAATACCCGAGCAATGAAAACACCATCGATTCGGATGGCTTGTGCCACACAATGGTGAACACGCCGTTGGCATGGGTGATCACGAGTGATCCGCCCGTCCTGATGGAAAGATTCACCCCCGGCATCGGCGTATTCGTAATCGCATCAGCCACCACACCGCGCAGCGTGAACCGCGCACTCGCGGCCAAGGGGAGAAGGAGAAACAGGAGCGCCTTCATATGAAGTGAAGATGCTTCTTGCCCGGGATCTCCACAAGGGTTTTCGCCGGCTTTCGGGTTCAAGCTTCAACGCGGTCCCCCGTCGCCTGCAACCCGTCGATCACTCGCCTTCACGGAACGCCAACCCCGCCTCCCGCAACAGCCGCCTCAACACCGGCATCGAACTCGGGCCCATCCCGTGCAGCGAAAGGATCTCGCCTTCAGTGTAACGGGAGAGCTTCTTCAGGCTGTCGATGCCCGCGTTCTCCAGGGCGCGTTGTGCCGGACGCACCAGGTGAAGAAGAAACCGCGCATTGGGTTCTCTCGCCGCCTCGCATTGCGGACATACCGGACAGTCACTGCTCTTGTAGTAGCGGTGACCCTCGTCGCAAATTCGTAGTGTGCCTTTTTTCTGCTTCATAGTGGATGAACAAAATTAACCATACAACCCGCCCAACGGGTGGTGCCGATGCGGCAACTTCACAGGTTGATTGCGACAGAAATTCCAAATCCCAAATTTCAAGACCCAAGGCTCAAATTCCAAGGCTCAAGGAAAAGGTACCAAGGAACAAGGCCCTGGGGTTTTGTTCATCCTGGCATGACGATCATGGCGTCTAAAATGGGCGGAGCATTTTCTTACGGAAAGTCTTGAGGGAGCAGTAGCATTTGGTCACAAATAAAGTCTGCTCATAGTTCCCTTATATGTTTGAAAGGTCGAAAATCAAAGATGAGAAGCTAACTTAACGG
>CAZIAG010000276.1:0-5562 GCA_964537375.1 uncultured Roseivirgaceae bacterium | reverse complement strand
AATGGGTCAACGACGTTGCACTGCAGGTACCGTCGCGGGCGCAGGCTGAAGACAAAATGTCTCCACCATCTTCACCAACAACTCCCACTGTGCTTCCACCTCCGCCGCTATCATCCTCGGCGGAAACCCGATACGCCGCACGATCTTAATGACCTGCAACATCGTATACGTCTTACCCATTCGCTCACCGATCTCGTCCATATACGGCCTTATCCACTGAAGGAACGTATGCTTCGAGACTTCGTAAAGCGCAGCGAGTTCCTGGAGCGTGTACGGTCTCAAGACAAACTGCTTCTTTTCCATAACGCTTTTTGGTTTTGCTTACAACTCGCCGGTCCTCCATCCTTACGCGATCCATATTTTTTTTGATCGGCCACCCTGCAAGTCGGCGCGATCCCGGGTTAATGATGGCGTGTCAGATGCAGGAACTTGGCATTTATCAACGCATATAAACGCAGCTTAGTGTCGAATGTATACCTCATGACCTAAAAATCGGCCAAATTCGGCCGGAATCGCAATTCCTCCGACTGTTCGCATTTTCAAAAGTCTGGGGAATTTTCTAAAAATTTTTCAATGCTAATTCGACTCGTCTTGCAAAGTTTGCAATGCTATTTCGAGTGGTCTTAAAAAGATTTCAAAATTCACCCCGCGCCGAATAGCCTTCCAGAAATCCCCTCCTTTTGGCCTGGGTATTACCGTGCTATTACTCTTGTATTACTCTTGTATTACTCCAGAGATACTATAGGAAATCGCACAGTTTCGTCAAGGTTCGCTAAGGTTCGTTAACGTTCATCAAAGTTCGTTAAGGTTCGTTGAAGTTCATTAACGTTCGCAAAGGATCGTTGATATTCGTCGAACTTCGTCAACGTTCGTGCAATATCGTTCAAGTTCGTCAAGGTTCGTCAAGGTTCGTTCACTATCGCAAAATCGTCCTGAACCTCAGGACCAGCCGCGCCGTCTTAACGGCAAGCACCGCAACCACGTGGCGGTTACTGGCGCCAAAACTGATCGCGTGCAGAGGTGAGGGAGTTGAAACATACTTTTTCATCGAGGACGGTGTGAGACTTAACATTTAAGGTTATGCCTAAACAATCGGGAATCGTTAACCTCAAGGGTAGTGTGGGAGATTTCACCTACTACGTGAGGAACGGTGTCGGGTTCATGCGGAGGAAATCGAACCTCAACAAGGATCGGATTATGCGTGACCCGAAGTTCAAGGGTCTCCGCGACGCGTTCGCGGAGTTCAGGGGGCACGTAGCCGCGGCGAAGTCGTTCGCCGATGCTTTCGTGCTCGTGCTCGACAGTAGGGACTCCACTTTTCACACCAGGCTGAAGACCGCGATGGGCACCATCGGCCGGGCCTCTTCCGGACTGGAAGGGCAACGTCCGGTGGAAATCTCGCAGTTCAAGCGTGTGCTCGAGAATATGGAGTTCAACGCGAAGAACACCTTGCGCTCGGTGTGCCTGGCGAAGTTCACGTCAACGCCGGAGGCTAATCGCAACGGTTCGACGATCGCAACCACGATTGTGGCGTCGAAGATGATTGCGGCTCCGCCGAAGGCCACGCACTTTCGTCTGCAGCATGCGTTGGGTGTCGTGTCCGACTCGGTCTATGACCAGCTCACGAAAAAGTACACCGCCGCCGCGCCGGAAGTCGACGGTATCGGCGAGGTGGCGTACTCGGATTACCTGCCGGTGAGCGAATCAGAACCCGTAACGGTCACGCTCCAGACGACGTTGCCCGTCGCGAGCATACCCGACAACGCCTCTGTGGTTGAAGCGATTGGTATTGAGTTCTACGTCCAGCAGGGCGAGGAGTTCAAGCCTTCCGCCGATGGCAGAGCGATGAGGGTGGAAAACGTGTTCTAAGCGGTAGCTGTAAGGGGCCCGGGAGGGCCCCTTTTTTTTAAGCCTTGTGTTTGCCTAACAAGATCATGCAAGACGTATCCGTCGAATCCTCCGATTTGTCATAAATCCTTTCTCGACGAATCCATCCTTTGAAATCCGCCCGACTTCAACTAGCTTCCCTAAAAACTTCAGAAATATTTTTCTACTTTAAGGCATGTTAAACCCAATCTCAACCCTCAATGAAAGCGCTTATTAAGACTCTCCTCCTGACGATCTGTACGCTTACGGCCTTCTCGCAAGATTTTGAGGTACCTGCGAACTACAAGTTCGCCACGGCCGATGACTACACGCTGCATCAGGACGACGTGATCCGCGGCATCGACTGGCTGATGGCGACGCCGCTCAACGAGCAGCAGGAAAAACGAAAAGCCGTGAATGCGTTTGTGCTGGCGTGGTTAACCGGCAGTCCAACGGTGCATGTCGAAGTCAAACCAGATATCGTCACCTTTATTGGCAAATCCCCGGACCTTTTGATGATGTTCCTCGGTGGTTGGGCAAAGCATGCGCTTCAAACCCCGGGCGGAGGCGACAAGGTCTCCGGAACCATGGCAGGCCTGGAGGCGGTCATCGACTTTTACACGCGCAACAAAGAAAAGATCGGGCGCGATAAAGCCGTGGAGAAATACATCAAAATGAAAGAGAAGGGTACGCTTCAGGATTACGTAAAAGAGCACGCTTAATGAAGGCAAGTTCAAAACGCGCCTGAGGGCCACTTTTCAAAGATTCCTTTCAACTCGGCAGGGAGCACGCTCAAAGTATCCATCTTTACAAACATTTGTCCGAATGTCGGCGTGACGGCGAGAAGGAACACAAACGGCGTATTGCTTTATTCATTTTGAAAGGGTGTTACCCTGACGGGCTGTCAATCGATGGGGTATGCGGGCATCTGATAGTTCAGGCGATTTGTGTGGTACAGTCAAATCCCCATCGAGGTGATCCACTCCCTGATCATTTCCACTTCCTGATCGGTAAGTTCCGCATCGGGGTGGAAGATCAGGTAAGGTTTCAGCGGCATGGCGCGATCCACGGCCACGTCGCGGATCTCCTCCAGCTTGTGTTCCGCCCTGCCATCCGAATATTTCCGAAATTCCGAAAAGTTGAGTTCCTCCTTGCCATCGTGAACGTGCGCCGCCAGCCACCAGCCGATCGGCTGAACATGCGCATACCACGGATACCGGGTGTTGTTGCTGTGGCAATCGTAACACTTTTGCACAAGGATATCGTGGAGACCTGGAGGCAAATTGTGAACGAGACTTATGTCATCATTGCCGAGGCGGTCGGATTTGTTTTTCTCCGGCTGCATGAACTGAAGTATAACCAGGATCATCACGATCAGGATCATGATCTTCCGCCGCAGTTTCCGCCTTCCGCTCATGGGGGATCGAATTTCACTATCAATTTACTAAGTTCTGTTTTGCGTTCCAAAAAGCACCGGTGACAAAAATGTGGAGGATGTATAAAAAGGAAGTGTTTCTCTGCCGGGCAACATTCAACGGCGCATCAAATGGATTTGTTATATTTGGTCCTACGCTATAAACCCACTATGAGAAAGTTATTCATTCTTGGAAGCGTGGTGATCTCCGCGCTTATCCTTGTTTGGGCCTACTACTGGATATATGCCCTATTTTCGTTCGTCGTCGTCGCTCCCCTCATTTATATGGGGGTTGTCGATATGATTCAGAAACGACAATCCATCCGGCGCAACTTCCCGCTGTTCGGGCGGCTGCGATATATATTCGAAGACCTCCGTCCGAAGATCCAGCAGTACTTTGTTGAGTCGGACACGGATGGCGCACCGATCAACCGCAATGAGCGCTCTGTTATTTACCAGCGTGCGAAAAAGCAGATTGACACCATTCCGTTTGGAACGCAGCTTAATGTCTACGCTGAAGGTTACGAATGGATGACGCATTCGATCGCACCCCTTGATCATCACGCGCTCGATCAGAATCCCCGCGTGCACGTGGGTGGAAGTCGTTGCACACAACCTTATAAGTCGAGCGTACTGAACGTGTCTGCGATGAGCTTCGGTTCGCTGAGCGGGAACGCCGTCGAAGCCCTCAACGCAGGCGCCAAAATTGGAAACTTTGCGCAAAACACCGGTGAGGGAGGCATAAGCCCTCACCACACCCAGTATGGAGGCGACCTCATCTGGCAAATCGGCACTGGTTATTTTGGCGCACGCGACGACAACGGGAATTTTTCTCCGGAAGCATTTTCAAAAAATGCCGCGCGCCCGGAGGTTAAGATGATCGAGATCAAGCTTTCGCAGGGAGCGAAGCCCGGCCATGGCGGTATCCTTCCGGCCAAGAAGAATACACCGGAAATCGCGGCCATTCGCCACATCAAGCCGGGCGTTACCGTCTACTCACCGCCCTACCACAGCGCATTCACGAACCCGATCGAACTGATCCAGTTCGTAGAAAAACTTCGCGAGCTGTCCGGCGGAAAGCCCATTGGCTTCAAGCTATGTATCGGCAAGAAGAGCGAGTTCCTCAGCATTTGCAAGGCGATGGTGCAATTGAACAGCTATCCCGATTTTATTGTGATTGACGGAGCAGAAGGAGGTACTGGTGCGGCTCCCCCGGAATTCTCGAACTCCGTGGGTATGCCTCTCCTTGACGCATTGGCCTTTGCCGACGATGCTCTTCGAGGGTTCGCTATTCGTGATCAATTGAAACTCGTCGCGTCGGGCAAGATTCTCACCGGATTCCATATTGTAAGGGCAATGGCCCTGGGGGCAGACTTCTGTTATTCTGCCCGTGCCATGATGATGGCTGTAGGATGTATCCAGGCCCTGGAGTGCAATAAGAACACGTGTCCTACCGGTGTGGCAACGCAGGATCCGGAGTTGATAAAGGGGCTCGTTGTGGAGGATAAGAAAATGAGGGTGGCCAATTATCACCGGAACACGGTTCAAAGTTTCGTTGAATTGCTTGCCGCTGCCGGCCTCGATCGTCCCGAAAAGGTCAACCGTACACACGTATATCGCCGTGTGTTTATGAATATGGTGAAGACTTACGAAGAGATCTATCCGGAGGTCCCCGAGGGCTGCTTGCTCGAAGGCGGCGACTCGCCGATTGAGTTTGACGTTTACCTCAGCAGGGCATCGGCGACGAGCTTTTGAGGGGGCCGCGACCCAAAGCTTCGACATTACGACATCGAAAAATGCCCCGAAAAGGGGCTTTTTCTTATCTTTGCGAAACCATTTGCCAACGGTGCTTCGAAAATTTTTTCCCAGGGACAAGAACTACATTCTCGAACAAGCCCAACTCTCTCTCGAGAAACCCCTTCTCCAATACCTGGTCGACTTCGTCAAGGTTGAATACATGTTACGCAACAACCCCCTCGGCATTGCCGATGAGATGTCGGAGCGGATCAAGAATCACCGCGGCGATGATTTCCGGCACCTTAGCGAGTTCTACCACAACCTGATGGGTGTTTTCAGGTACACCTTCTACAGCGACAACCAGCTGGAGTTTCTCTTCGACGGTGGTGACGATTTCAAGAAGTATCAGTCGGAATGGACATCACAGTTTAAGGTCTGGTGTCGTGAATTCTGCAAACACCAAAACTTTCTCCGCGCCGTGCTTGACCTCACCGTCTTTTATCCCGTTGATAGCCCCGTGATCATGGTTGACAACCGGATGCACG
>CAZIAG010000275.1:0-5566 GCA_964537375.1 uncultured Roseivirgaceae bacterium | reverse complement strand
CCCTTGGTATAGTCGAGGCGGTCAACAGAGAAAATGATTTTCTTGCCCTCAAAATTCTTACGGATGTCATTCTTGTACTTGGTCACATCCTCCCTGGAAGTCGCTCCGTGAAACTTCTCGAAATCAATCCCCAGTGGAAACAGGTCCGCCTTGACGATCCGGTTGCTCAGAAGGATCGTTCGAAAATTATGGTCGTAGCCCATCACCATCTGCACCGACTTCAAAAAGTGCTGAACGTATTCGTGGGTGTGAAATCCGATCAGGTCGGCGCCAAGCAATCCGTTAATGATCTTTTCCTTCCACGACCGATGGAGTAATCGGAATACCTCGTAGGACGGAAACGGGATGTGCAAAAAGAAACCGATGGAAATATCAGGCAGTTTGTCCCGGATCATGCCGGGCAAAAGCATCAACTGGTAATCATGTATCCAAAGGATGTCGTTCGGCTTAAGCAGCGTAAGAAGTTTATCGGCAAAGATCCGGTTCACCTCTTCATATGCGCCGAAGTTGTTGTCTTCAAAGTCGACGATATAAGGAAAGTAATGAAAAAGCGGCCAAAGTGTTGCATTGCTGTAGCCGTTGTAGTAACGACTATAGAGACGGCCATCCACAAATATCGGTTCAACTTCAAACGATCCCGTCGTCTCCTGCGAGGAGATAAACTTTTCCCAACGTTTCTCCGGAAACTCGGCTGAACCCACCCAAACGCGTGAAGAAATCTCGCTCGTGATGTCCTCGCGCTCAAAGTAACTCTTCAACGCGCTCACAAGGCCGCCATCACTTTGTTTCAGGGTCACTTTTCCGCTCTTCTCGAGCAGCTGAAAGGGCAATCGGTTTGACACGACGATCAGTCGCCTTTCCGGTTTCTCTGGCATGTTTCCATTCTTTTTTTCAACATCGAAGGACGAACTCGGAAAACAGGCTGCAATCTATCAACTTTTTTCGGTTGAGACGGCCTTGTCCTTCGATTCTTCGGGTGGTATGCCGGCTGTTCTTGCGCTGCCACGCAAAAAAATCATTCCTCTGTATACGGATTAAAGGTTCGCGCGCACATGCGTCTATGCGAGGCGTGGTCTTTTAAAGGCCGATGCAGGGTATATCGCGACGCTCGTCGTGTTTTGAAAAAGAGATATATAACAACGGTACACCTGATCAAAGTGTGCCGTTATTTCGCCAGCTTAGGGACTGCATATTTGGCCAGGAGATTGTGAAAATCACCTGAGCATTTCGATGGCTCACTGCCTCGTCAAGTTTATATTGACCGTACGCCCTTGTCCAAACGACATTGTGCCAACCATCTCATTCTCACCCGTCAGTACGGCCTTTATCTCCACCGGAAACGTGTTCGGTCCGAAGGTAATGTTATACGTAATCGTAATCGTATTTCCTTCCACGTTCACGTCTGTGAATGGTGTATCGTTCGGCATACGCGGCGTGCGAATGGTGCCGGTGTATACATTGTCCTGCTTTTGAATCTGGATAGTCCCTTCACTCGGTCCCTGGGGTGTTTCCATGGTGAACTTCCAAGTTCCTTCGGCGTTGTACAGGACACTATCGGATGCTTCAGGCAACGGATCGGCGCTTGCCATGTTAGGCCGCGCGCCGCCTGGACCGGCACCTCGCTGTCCACCGCCATTCATGTTCATTCCCATGCCGTCGTTGCCCATCGACATACCATCACCGCCGTCGCCGCCCATCTTCAGGTCGTCATTATTAATTCCCCGACGACGTCTCGGTCGGTCTTCCAACGACATCTTCCCGATACGATAGCTAAAGTTTACCCTGAAGCTCAGGTTGTGCATCGTGTTGACCGTGCGTTGCAACAGTACGGGAGATTGTATCTCCGTGCGAATCCGTATGGGCGAAGTGAAGAAGTTCTCCGCACCGATACCGATACTTCCGCGTTTCTCGTTGAATTCTTTACGAACCGCCAGGCTGTACATGTAGAATCCGCCCTGCGTTCCCTGCAGATGAACCTGACGTCCACGGACGAAACTGAAGAACTGTAGGCCCCATCCTTTGGAGAGGTCATAGTTGCCAAAGAGACGTCCACTGGCTACCCAACCTTCATTCTGTGCCCTTAACGTAGGGTCGGGGTTCTTGTTGTCAAGAGTTGCATAATAGACATCACCGCCACCGTTGATCGAAAGTTTTCCGATCGTTACGTTTGCAAAGATGCTCATACCCGCCGCATTCTCACGTCCTATGTTATGGTAGGTCGTACGGATGACTTGTTCACCGTCCAGCACGGTGGTATCGCGAACACTTTGAATACCGTCATTCGTATTCCGGAAAAATCCCGACACGTTCAACATGGTCCCCTTGATGAGCGTGCTGTATCCCATTTCGTAGTTGTTGGTATACTCAGGATCCAGCTGGGGATTCCCGACGGTAATGTTCAGGTTATTGGAACGCTGAATGTTCGGGTTCAGAAAACGAATGGAAGGACGTTGTATCCGACGATTGTACGAAGCCCGGATCATATCGCCATCCTTCAATCTTTTTGACGCGTTTATGCTAGGCACCAATACACCGTACGACGGGATTTCAATGTTATCGTCGGTCCGCGTATAGGCCTTGATGGTCGTGTACTCATAGCGGCTTCCCGCCTTGAAGCTGTAACCGGACCCGGTCGACAGTGTATAGGAGAGGTAACCCGCCGTTACATTTTGATCATAGTTAAGGTTGTTGGAGAACCTGGCGTTCGAGGAAGGCACATATTCTCCCAACCCGACAGATTCGAAGGTCGTATAGTCGCTAAAAACACTGCGCGTGATGTTCTTGGCCCCCACCTCAAGCATTTGCCGATCACCGATCGGCGTCTGGTAATCGGCCTGCAATGTCATCTCCTCGTTGTAAGCGTCGTTGAGGTTCTTCAGTCTCGATTCAACGGATTCGTCGCTGACGTCGAAGAAAAGATTTTCGTAGATGTTATCGCGGTTGTTTCGGCTGTACATTCCCTGGAAACTCAGTTCCCGCTGAGGTTTGTCGTAGGTCTTTGTGTAGGTCAGGCTCGCATCAATGTTTCGCGATTGGTCTTCGCTGGCGATCTCCTGCAACCGCGTCAGTGTTCCGTTGGTGAACTGCTGCAGGTTGTCCTGGTAATTATTGAAACCTCTCATGCCGAAACGAACAGATGCGGCCAGGTAGTTCTTCTCGTTGATGTCGTAGTCGAAGCCAAGATTGTAGCTTCCAAACATGCCATTGCGACGACTATCGCCGCGCTGCAGGTTCGTTATACTACCCGTGATTTGTTCACTCTCAAAACTTCCGGGCGTATTGTAATTGGCTCTGCCCCAACCGCCCAAGGATACGCCGAACTTCCCAACGCGGTAATTTCCATTTAATCCGAGGTTTGACCCGCGGAGGCCGACGCCGGAATTAATATTGAGGGTAAGCCCCTGAAGGTTGTTCTTTTTTGTAATGATATTGATTATACCACCCGATCCTTCAGCGTCATACCGCGCGGAAGGCGATGTGATCACCTCCACCGTTTTTATTTCTTCGGCAGGGATCTGTTTCAACGCATCGGCCACGCTGGTCGCCATGATCGTCGATGGTTTGTTATTGATCAGCACCAGGATGTTCTGGTTGCCGCGGAGTGACACGTTTCCGTCGAGGTCAACAGAGAGCATCGGCACGCGCTTCAATACATCGGTAGCATCTCCGCCACGGGCGGTCTCGTCGTTCTCTGCATTGTAGATAGTCCGATCGACTTTTTCTTCGATGATCGCCCGTTGTCCCTCCACCGTTACTTCTTTCAGGAGTTGGGCAACCGGGCTGATCCGGATAACACCGAGGTCGATATTCTTATTTTCTACCGTAAGGGGAATGACACGAGTTTCAAAACCGATGAAGGTGATGGTGAGGTGATAGGTTCCCGGCGCCACTTTTTGCAGCACGAACTCGCCTTTCGCATCCGCCAGCGTCCCGTCAACGGGGTTGCCGGTACCCGGATTCACCAGCGCGATGGTTGCAAACTCGACTGGACTATTGGTGACTGAATCGATTACCGTACCCGTAATGCGGGCGTCGGCGTTGGAAGCAGGTGTGGCCCCGAACACAGCAGTGGCCGAGCAAACGACGGCCAGCAAGGGAAGAAGTCTCTTCATCTTCTGGATAAAAACATTGAACGTTGTACCTCAAAAAACGCGAAGAAATCGGATTGGTTCGGAATTCGCACCGGTTTTAGACAACCCGGCCATACCATTCGACACTTCGGCACTTTGGTCAAAAAGGCGCAAGGTATACTCCTCCGGCCCGAGACGTCGAAGATTTTTTTCAAACGGTCGAAAAAGCCCGTAAGCAAGTCGAAGAAGCCTGTTCATCGCCTACCTTTGATGGCTCTGTTACCGTCCTTTTCGTATGCGTACATTTTTCTCTGGTAACCGTGCGGTATTGATCCACCTCTCGTTCTGGCTGGTTTACCTGTCGTTCTTCTTTTACCAGATCAGCAACTTCCGGCGTGGACGGGACATCGACTGGGGTGATGACACCATCTTCGGCCTCAGCCAGCTCGCGTTCACGATGGCTATCGCCTACTTGAACTATTTTTTCCTGCTACCCCGGTTCCTTTCGCACAAGAAATTCTGGCGATACCTTCTCGAGTTCATCATACCCTTTTTCATTATCATTACCCTACGCATACACGTCCAACGTTACCTGATCGACGGGTATACATACCAGCGTCAACATTTCTATTCGACCTTTTACATCGTTGAGGTCAGCATCATCAGCCTTTTCATTACAGGGTTCATTGGTATGATACGCATTGCGGCAGACTGGTTTGCGCTGGCCGCTCGCCAACGCGAGATCGACAACCAGCGGCTGATGGCGGAACTGAATTTCCTGCGGGCACAGATAAATCCGCATTTTCTCTTCAATACGCTTAATAACCTCTACTACCTGGCGTATTCCAGGTCGTCAAACACCACGGAGGTCATCGCGCGTCTTTCACAGATGATGCGCTACATGATTTATGACACAAACGCCAACCTGGTGCCGCTTACCAAGGAGATCGAGTACATGCAGAACTATATTACGCTGGAAAGACTCCGCCTCAATGCCGATATACCCATCCGTTTCGATATAAAAGGAGACCCCGAAGGTGTTTTGATTGCACCCCTGATTTTTATTACATTTCTGGAAAACGCCTTCAAACACGGGGTAAGCAACAACAACCCTTCCGCCTGGGTGAATGTCAAAATAGAACTTGCGAACGATACGTGTATCTATACCGTGGAGAATAGTAAGCTAACCGCGCATTCAAAGAATGTCGAGTCGGATGAAAAATCAGGACTCGGACTACAAAACGTCAAACGCAGGCTTGAGTTGAGCTATCCGGGGCGTTACACATTGCTGGAAGAAGACCTGGGCGATCGTTATCGCATCGAACTGAACATCACGCTGTCGTGACAACGTATTCTTGTCTGATCGTAGAAGATGAACCGCTGGCCAGGAACCTGATCGCGGATTACGTCGGTCGTGTGCCTTTCCTCAAACTGATCAAGGCGTGCGCAAATCCCGTGGAAGCGCTCGACGTATTGCGCAGCAATGACGTCCAGAT
>CAZIAG010000274.1:0-5573 GCA_964537375.1 uncultured Roseivirgaceae bacterium | reverse complement strand
GATCGACGATAGGAGGGGAATGGCCCACGCCTACCAAGTGCTCGCCATCACATATGATCTGCGCGGGATGTACGACAGTGCTACCACCGCCTGTGAAAATGGCCTGAAACTCCTTTCCGAATATAAGATCAAAGATGAAAAACTCACCTTGTCCCTGCATAACGTCCTGGCATTAGCGTATTATCATCAAGGCAATTACCGGGACGCCCTTGCAATTTTCCTTGACGTATTGCAAGCGCTGGAAAAAAGCAAGGACGAAAAACGAATGGCCAAAATTCTGATCAACATCGGACTGGTCTACCACGATCAAAAGAACTACGACAAGGCCCTGGAATACTATTTCCGCGGCATGAACCTTTCCGATAGCATGCACGGTCCGGTTCTCTCTGCTCGTGCTGCGAACAATATCGGCATCGTGTATAAGGAATTGGAGAGATATGACGAGGCCATCCGGTTCTTGAATCTGTCATTGGAAAAGAAACGAAACACCAACGACCTTCAGGGAATCGGATCCACGCTTACTAACCTCGCGACTATTCACAAGCGGCGAGGGGAATATGCAACGGCGATACAATACCTCGATAGCGCCGAATCGATCAAGCTCCGGCTCGACGATGAACCTGGCCTCGTGATTGTCAACGACACACGAGCCCAGATATTGATGGCTCTTGGAAAGATGAAGGATGCAGAGAAGCTGATACGCCGCAACCTTGAACTTACCCAGAGAATGGGCGGTGAGAACAAACTCCTCGCTTATTCAACAACCTACGAGTATTACAAGAAGAAGGGTGACTTCGCCCTAGCCCTAGAATGGCTTGAAAAGAAGACGGCTTACAACGACAGCCTTTTCAATGAGGTGAAGAGCAAACAACTCGCCGAACTCCAAACGCTTTACGAAGTTCGAAAGAAAGAGAAAGAGATTGCCTCCCTCGGCCAGAAGAGGCAGGAAGATGCCTTTGCGAAGAAGGTTTTGTTGATTTCGCTCATTGCGGTTGCCGGCGTCGCGATATCAGTGGGCTACCTCATCTGGTTCAGGGCCAGAAAACGGCAACAGGTTCATGAACTGGAATTGCAACTCCAACAAAATATGATCGAGAACGGACGCCTGCGGGAACTGGAGCTCCGCCGTGAAATCGAATTCAAGAACCGCTCATTGACATCGTACACGATGAACTTCGTACAAAAGAGCGAACTGATGGACGAGTTGCGGAAGAACATCAAAGAGATCAACGCCGGTGAGCCGGAAGTCCGCCGTAAGCTAACTGCCCTTTGCCGACTAATCGAGAACTCATATCAGGTCGACCGCGAGTGGGAAGATTTTAAGATGCGCTTCGAGAATGTGCATGAAAACTTCTTCAAGAATCTTAAAGAGCGCTGCCCTGAATTGACAAACGGAGACCTCAAGTTGTGCGCGCTACTCAAGCTGAACATGAACATGAAGGAAGCGGCCCGGGTACTCGGCATTTCTCCTGAAAGTGTCAAGACTGCGCGATATCGGCTTCGGAAAAAGCTTGCGTTGACGGCAGACGAAAACCTGGTCGAGTTTATCCAAAGCATGCATTCGGACGATTTCCAGCCGTCGCGAGCAGTGGCGTAGTCGATGCGTGGGTTATTCACCATGAACAAACCCGCTTTCCAACCTGTTTTCGAAAAACACATGGCCACTTTGCGATAGGGATATTCGCAAACGCCCTGGACTATTTTTTCTACTCGCTGACGCGTGCTGCTGGGCAACTCTTCGACGCCACCCAGTTCGCCGGCACTCAATACACATGCCGCGCCCGGTTATTTGTTCACCAACAACACCACCATTCATTTCGAATCCGACGAACGTGGATTGTTGCCGGTTTCAGCCAGAAAAGCTTTCCCAGGAGGATGAACAGTAGGTGAACACACCAAATGAGAATGTTGGAAAACGGGGTGCGTTCGCGTTGTTCACCCATTGTTGACCCTGTCAAGGCGAACCCACGCGCTAAAAAGTCGTATTAAATGCCGTTCATTGATCGCTGAATTTTTTGACCCGCTTATGAAAAAACTATTCGTACTGACCGCCCTGTTTTTTTCGATGGTCCATGCCTATGGGCAGGAGATCCGCATCGAGCGGACCGAGATCACGGACGGCAAGGTGATCATTCACTACGCGCTGGTGGACACCGTGGCCGATCGCTTCTACACCGTCCGCCTCTATTCATCACAGGACAATTTTATGCACCCGCTCAAACAGGTCACCGGCGATATGGGTGTCGAGATCCGGCCTGGACAACGGCAGTTGACCTGGGATCCTTTGGAACTAGGGCAAGCATTCAACGGCAAAGTAGCCCTGGAATTGAAGGCAAGGGTGTATGTCCCGTTTATTCGTTTCGAAGGGTTCAGGGAATACTACAAAGTAAGGCGTCTGACACCGTACACGATCACATGGAGTGGCGGGTCCGCCAGGAACGTATTGAACTTCGACCTCGTGAAAGGCGATAAGAAGGTGATGACCTTTCCCAACATCGCCAACGTGGGGCACCACACATTTGAATTTCCGGCCAACATACGGCCCGGTGTATATCGGCTTCGTGCGAGTGACAGCAAGAATGAAGATGATGTTGTCATTAGCGAAGAGTTCCGCATCATACGGAAGACGCCCCTCGTATTGAAGGCGGTGTCGGTGGTTGCCACAGGCATCGGCATAACATTCCTGTCGCAAGATGGTCCGGCGGGCTTCCAGATTCCTGATCCCATTACACCTTAACCAGAACACTGGGCATCGATATGAAGAAGCTGATCTTTCTTCTTTTCACTTTATCCAGCATACAGGCACTTGGGCAGTTCTGTGTAACACCAACGGCGTTCTCCATCAATACGCCGAGTAACTCGCAGGTGACGGCAACAACGATAACACTGTCATGGACGTCTGCATCTCCGATCACATATTATGTTGTCAACTACCGGGTAAAAGGGACCTCCACGTGGTCGGGGAGCGTGAGCAGTTCAACAAATTCGAAGACGATCACCAACCTGCAGGCAGCACAGGAGTACGAATTCAAGGTCACTGCCTACAACGTTTGTGATGACATTACCAGAACGCGGGAATCCAACGATATTGAAACGGTTACGACCGACCCGCCGGCCATACCTACCGGTACAACGACGAGCAATATAACACAGACGACGTTCGACGTCTCCTGGACCGCTTCGGCAGGAGCGGTCGACTACCGCCTCGAGGTGAGAGAAAATACCACGGTCAGGTATTCGACGACGTTAACGCAGACCTCTCATACGGTAAACAGCGTAAATATCACCCCTGGCAAGACCTACACGTGGCGCGTGATGGCCAATGGTGTAAAAACTTCATCATCATATTCGTCCGATAAAACCGTGGTGATGGTACCGCCTAATCCGTCTGGCCTTGCTGCGGACAATCATACCACCACGTCGTTCGAGGCGAGTTGGTCGGCGGCGACCGGTGCAACGGAATATCGCCTTGACGTAGCCACAAATAGTAGTTTTACTTCGATACTAAGCACATACAACAACAAACAGGTCGCGGGAACATCGCAGACGGTTTCCGGCCTCACACCGGGACAAACGTACTGGTTCAGGGTGCGGGCGAAGAATGCCTCTGGTACTTCCGGCAACTCCTCATCAAAAAGTACGACGACCGTCCCTTCACCACCCACGGCCGTCGCGGCAGAAGAGATAACTCAAGGATCGTTTAAAGCAAAATGGGAGGCGGCTGAAGGTGCGACCGCATATCGTGTCGATGTATCGCTCGACAATTTTGCCAGCATCATGCAATCATACAACGATGTGCCTGTGACCGGAACGTCGCTGACAGTCAACGGGCTCAATCCAGGCACAACGTATCAATACCGCGTAAGGGCGATCAATACCAGCGGAACCTCCGCCAACTCGGGTATCATCGAAGTTCTTACGGTACCGGCCAATCCGGTGCTCGCCCAGGCAAGCAATGTGACGTCGACTTCATTCACAATCTCTTGGTCGGGCTCAAATGCTACCGACTACCGCGTGGATGTTTCCGATGACGAGTTTGCATCCCTGCTGACAGGTTACGACAACCTCCTGGTAAGCGCAACCTCCCTCGAAGTGACCGGGCTCTCACCGGGTGCTCAATACTGGGTTCGCGTTCGCGCACAAAACGAAAGTGGGATTTCTGATTACTCGGAACCATACACGACAGTAACCGTTGCGGCTGAACCACAGGGACTCAAAACCACCGACGTCACCGCAGTGTCATTCCGTGCACACTGGGACGTGGTTACCGGAGCATCCGGGTATCGCTTCGATGTCTCTGCGGATAACTTCCACAGTCTGTTGCAAGGATATAATAACCTCCTCGTTACCGATACGTTTCGAACAGTTGACGGTTTGAGCTCCGGGGTGACATACCAATTCCGCGTGCGTGCAACGAACGGCAGTGGCACTTCCGGGAACTCGCAGGTGCTCAATGTCATTACCATTCCCTCAGCACCGACCACGAAGCCAGCAACTGAAATGACTGAGACTTCGTTTGTCGCCAACTGGAATCCGGTTGTAGGCGCTGATGTCTATCACCTCGATGTTTCAGTCGATGATTTTAACACCCTGTTGCCGGGCTTTGACGACCTTGAAGTGACGGAAACCAGCGCTACCGTTTCGGAACTACAACCGGGAACGATGTACAAGTTTCGCGTGCGCGCGGGAAATGCCAGTGGTGTTTCCTCAAACTCCGATATCAGAAATGGCCTGACCATTCCGTCGGCGCCGGAAGTTGGAGAAGCGCAATCCATAACCAGCGCCTCATTCGTGGCAACCTGGTATCCGACGACGAGCGCTACCGCATACCGCGTTGATGTGTCTGCCGACAATTTTTCAACCCTGCTCTCAGGGTACAACGATCTACTGGTGACGGACACGTCCGTGGAAGTGACAGGACTCACTGCCGGACATGCCTATGCATACCGGGTGCGCGCAGTCAATGGCAGCGGGACATCGGCAAATGCGCAGCCGGTCGTTGCGACGCTTGTCCCCGCAGCACCAATCCTTGAGGAAGCGACCAATATGAGCCAGACCAGTTTTGTTGCGAACTGGGAAGTCTCAACCGGAGCATCGAAGTATCTTATTGACGTATCTGTTGATGGCTTCGAATCCTTTGTTCCGGGATACGAAGGGCGGGAGGTCTCGGAATTGTCATGTACGGTTACCGGTTTAACGCCAGGTACAACCTATCAGTATCGTGTGGCAGCCTCGAATGCATCCGGCCTTTCGTCGCCGTCGTCACCGAAGGATGTACTGACACGGCCCGCCACGCCCACCGTCAATGCGGTTCCCGTGAATAATCCTGCGATCATCGGCGAAGACTTTTTTCGCGTGACCTGGACCAGCGTTCCCTCCGCAACCGCATATCGTATTGATGTGTCTACCTCGGAAAACTTCGATGATTTCGTAGAGGGATATAACAACAAGGCGTTGGATGCATCCGTGAATGAGACTGTAATCGAAGGTCTGTTGCCGGCTACGACCTACTACTTCCGGGCACGGGCGATAAATTCCTCCGGTGCATCGGCCAGTTCGCCACCGGTACGGGT
>CAZIAG010000273.1:0-5589 GCA_964537375.1 uncultured Roseivirgaceae bacterium | reverse complement strand
CTGGCCATTGGTGAAAGGGTGGAATTCCTGGACTCAACGGTGACCGATGAGTCGTCTGCGAAAAAATACGAGTATACGCTTGTGCGTCTCTCGGACCAGAAAGAAGGATGGGCGCGCGCAGATTTTATTTTCAATAATGTGCGACTTGCGGCCGTCAAAGAAGAGAGTCGCATCTATTCACGCCCAGATTTGTTAACGGCCAGCAAGAATAATTTTCATGCGATGGATCTTGTGGCCATACGCGAAGCACAGGACGGATGGCGTGAAGTCATCGGTGTTCCCCGCGGCGAAGGATGGTACCGAAACGGATGGCTTCCTGCCGACAAATTGCTCGAGGGCAACGTGGCCGCCAGGTCTGCTGCGCTGCTGGCGAAGGCTATGAAACAGGATTCGAAGGTCAAAGCTGAAATGATCCAGAACCTGCTCCAGGATCAGGAACTCACCGATGCGGTTTACAACGGAATAGAGCAGGTTATGCTGACCGACCGGGCATTCTTTCTCAACGAAGCAGACAAAGAATATTTTCAATGTTATTTCTCGGAAGGTGGGCGCTACGCGGAGCAGGGTGGTAGATCGAAGATTACGATAAATAACACGATCTACCATTCGGGCTGGGGATGGGGCGAATGGGAAGCTTTTGTCCTCGCAAATTGCATCGCAAAGCTGAGTGGCGCAGGGACAGACGAGTACGGCGACGTCGATCCTGAACTTCGAATTGAGAAGGTTAAAGCACTGAGTGGCATTGCTCCATATACGGCCCAATTGTCAGACGGGACAGTACAATTCAATCATGTAAATCCTGATTTTGTCAGGTGGGTCAATATGCGCATGATTCCCCACCCCGACGACGATATTTATGGTGTAAAGTGGAAAGCAGTCTACGATGCGTTGTTCCGCGAACAGGCTCGAAGTTGGGTTATTTCCTACCTGGTTTACAAAAAACATCACAATGCCAGAACAGCCTATGAAGCTGTGATGGAAAGCGGTGGACATTGCGGCTGGTACGTCATTGAAGCTTATTCCGAGGACGGCGAGCCAGGAGTGGATGGCCTCCAGGTTGGCTTTTGGATCCGAAGAAATATCGATGGATCTGAGAATGCTATCTGGCAAGGAATAAAGAAAGTGATGTTGAACTATGATCGCGAGTGGTTCGAACAAGAATGGCGAAAAGCTGAACCCGACTTCGGAGAATACACCGCGCTCACTTGGTAGTCTCTCGATTTCATTGACAAATATCCAGGCCTCAACGACCAATAATTAAACTAACTGCGACCAAACAATGTCAACCCATTTGAAGGTTACGGCAGTCCTTTTCTGCGCAACAGTAGTCTTAGTCGGCTGTAGCATCCAACGCGACGAAGCGTCAGCCCAACAAAACGGAGTACAAGCTCAAGGAGACGAAGGGTTAAAACTGGAATTCAGTCTCGGGCACCTTACCGAATTCAGGTTCGAGGAAATAATCGGTCAACAAGGTCCACAAATTGAAGATCCTGCGACGTTGGAATATTTGTGGAAAAATATCTGGGCCAATAACTCATCGACCGCCGAACGATACCTATCGGGTGGACAGACATTCCCGGTGTCAAAGCAAAATTCCCGTCAAAATCTAAATGAGTTTACCATCCTGCACCTGGGCGATTGTGACAACGGAGTGTGGTATGTAATTACCGACCACGAATGGCGTTTCATTTCGTCGCACCTCGTGACCTACTTCGGTGAATGCGCTGATGTGAAACTGGATCATTACTCGTGGTTTATCAATGACTCAACGCTCATTACACTTGACCAACAAGGCTCAATAGTCGCCGAGGAGCACGTAACAACAACGATCATTCAATCAAATGGCCAGCTCCACCAGGACGCTGTTTTGTACAAGCCAACCACCTGTCTTACTGAAAAGCTTTCCGTAAGGGATGCTCCGAAAGAAGCAGCGAAGGAATTGACCGTGCTCAAGTTGGGCGATGCTTTCAAGGCTATTGCGGATCCGGACGAAAGCAGCGTAAAAGAGGAGAACGGACATATCAACATCGAGCTTCCCGATGGAACGCAAGGATGGGTTCAGGCCCGTGCCATTGGGACACTGCCTGCGGTAGCAAAGCACAACCTTTCTCTATTTGAAAACTTGGATACGGAAACTCGTACTGAGAAACTCTTCCGGAAATTTCAAGTTTTCGGAATCTCAGACTATATCCAGGACGAGGAAAATTGGATCGAGGTAGCGGGAATACCCGATGGTGAATCGGAAATATCGAGCGGGTGGCTTCTTGACGATCAGACCACCTATTCAACAAATACAATTGACATCAAGGCCGCCCGGATCATTCCGGCTGAAGCAGCGCAAGGTAAAAAAGATGCAATTCAAGCAGCTTTGACTCAATTAAGAAATAACTCGGAATTGAACAACTCATCGTTGATCGAAGACCTAGAGCTAGGATTAGTCCGTGCATACCGATTCGTAGAAACTTCCTTTGCGTTTGGCCGCGCTGAATTGGTCTTTGAAAATACGTCCGGCGAATGAAGGTCGCCACCATTATCAACCCAAAAATCGTGGAGGAATATTTCACCGAGACGAGCAACGGGGGGTATACCATTAAGCCGGAATTTCGAAACAGCCTTTTCACCGTCGTCACCAGGGAGGAAGAAGTCTTCTACGGCGCAGCGGAAGAGATGGTCACCGTAGACGCGCTGGAGTCCCTTAAAGTAGTACGAGCGCGAAACGAATAACAATCAAAATGAAAAACTGGCTGTTTTGCTTCGTTTTGCTACAAGTTACCGCGACATGCCTCGCACAACCCGCAACCATTGAAATTGATCAGCAAGTGAGTTCCATCAACAAAAGGATTGAAAAAGGTCTGCTTTCGAAATGGTCCTATCAGTCAGAGGAAGAAGAAAAATCTGAGGAGGTAATTGAGGGCGGGACTCGCGAAGAGATGATCTCCTACGTTGATGACAAATCGCTAGTGCTCTGTGACTATACGTTCGCAGGCGCGTACAACACCAGCCGAACCCAGATCTGGTTTCACAATGAGCAACCGATATTCGTCTTGCAGGAGCAAGCAGACTTCATGATTGATTCCCGCCAGATCGAAAAAATTTGGATCAAAGACGGCGCCTTCACCAAGTGGCAATTACACAACTCCGATATTCACGAGGAAAACACCTATGAAGACGTTGCCAACGGTCAGACCGAAAGGATAAAGAAACTGAACTCACTCGTTGGGTACATCAGGATACTTCAGGCGGAAAGCAAGGTCCAAACACCCTGACCCCCGAATCGCCGGCTCTGGTTCTCATCTTATCAATAGGCGGTAACCGTGTTCCGTTTGACTGAGAAAGAAGTGGTGTTGAACTTCTTGTTCTGTGCCGTCCCCCTGGTCGATACGCAAATAAGTAATCACCTTCACGTGTTGTCCACTTCTTTCATGACTCAAATATTCAAAAGACGGAGGAAACGGCCGCACATGCTTCCCGATCCACGCAGGCACCTCGTCGTGGCGTCGAAGAAAATATGCCCCAGTGACCAGGGAGTCGAGGGTTACCAGTCCCGATTCAACGTTGCAATACCGTGTCAGCATACTGTAGTCCTCCTTCTCCAGCAACTCGCGGACGATATTTACCGCCTGTTGAGGAGATGAGAAAAACAGAGGTTGATCCTGCGCCCGCATGAGATCAACCCCTAAACTAAACCACACCAACGCAAGAGCATACCAGCATGCCGCTGCATAAGTGATCATTTTTCGTAAAAACCTTCCGCAGTGCTTTCTCCAAGGTGGATCTTTTCACTGTACCGCTCCCTGGACGCCATCTCCTTTGAAAACATCTCTTTTATTCCGGCTTCAGTCGTGTCGAACTGCATCACATTGGTGATCGAAATCGTCATTGCAAACTCCTCTACGTTGTGGTTTGCACCGATGTACGTGAAAGTCCAATTCTTCTCCTTAAGTTCATCAACAAGTTGCTTGATCATCGGTCCCGTATATTCCCGGGAGGAGTTCTCTTCACCATCCGTGAGAATCGTTACCAATACATTGCATTTAGACAACGAATCCGTAACCCGTCGGATACGGTTAATGCTGAGTCCCATCGCATCGTAAAGAGGCGTCATTTCGGCAGGCCGAAACGTTTCTTTAGAGATGGTATCAAGCCTCTCTACCGGTTCCCAATCCAGGTGTGTCTTTATTCCCGCACTGTTAAACGTGACGAAGGTTATCAGGTGTTCCTGTTCCGGAAATCGTGTGGCGACATTCTTCACACTCTGAACGACTTCATTAAAGCCGGAAATGATCTGGCTTTTGATAACGTCCATTGACGCGCTCTCATCAAGAATGATCAGGTTGACTACTTTGTGTTTTGTTTCCATCGAAGCTGTTGTTTTTCGTTATTATCCGACTCGTCTCATTCAGTAATGTTTTGGCTTGATCATTGTCCGGTGCAAGTGATACCGCCTTCTCAAAGGACGCCCGTGCCCGGCCAAAGTCTTTGCTCTCCAGGTAACACTCACCGAGGGCGATCAAACCTTCGACAGCATCAGGGCTCAATGATAGGAAGGTTTCAAGATCTTCGATCGCCTCTTCACAGCGCTGAAGTTGAATCAGGGCAGTGGCGCGATTGTAAAATGGCGCCGCGATGCCAGGATCAAGATCGATGATCTTAGACCACTCCTCGGCCTCTTCGGCAAATCGACCGTGGAGACGAAGCTGGAATGCCACTTCAGCGTATCGGTCTTTGGCTTCCAGAATCACGTCATCGTCCGCCATCATCTGCAAATAAGCATGATAGCCACGTAGGTCTGAGGCCTTGATTGCAGCCCTCCCGAGCACTTGTGCTCCGGGAAAGCCACTTGCCACGATTGGCGTATGCATCAAGCTTACCTCCATCGAATCGACTTCCTCAAGCTTCGGCACCTCATCGACACGTTGGTACCGAAGGACGTGACAAATCGAGCCACCGCCGATCGGGTCAACTTTGAGCACCTTGAAAAGGTCATATCCCCCCATCGCCGGAACATAAAAGATATCGCCTTCCGAAAACGAAGGGGTATCCGCAAGTACCTCGTCTTGAATCATATGCCAGAACGTTCTTGCCACGATCCCTGCACGCGCAGGCTCGTTATTCAAGAGACCACTGAGCCTTGTCATTTTCCCGAAATATTTCGGGTCTTCAGCATTCAGTATTTCCCCTTGCACGCGCAATCCAGGAGAAAAAGGCAGTCGGCTTCAAGGGGTGACTCCCGACCTTCAGGGTAACGCTTTGTTTACAAAGAAGATAGGACGACCAAATCCCGAAAGATTCGGGTTGCCCTCGGGCAAAGACCGCTATTAGCGTCCTGAGCCTAATGATCGGGTACTCTTCACCCTGATCATCCTTTTCAGTTCGCTCATGGCGAAGGAAACCCATTGCTCATAGAACGCGGCTGCATTTGTATTCTGTTCATTCACATCGACCGCGCGAACTTGAAGTTTCTCGATGGAAAATCGCGCCAACATTTTTTCCAAAGCCCTTTCCAATATAATACTCTGGAGCAACGAACAGCATCTCAATCTTGATGGGCTGCACCAATAAACCCGGCCACCACTTCGTCGTCCATGA
>CAZIAG010000272.1:0-5600 GCA_964537375.1 uncultured Roseivirgaceae bacterium | reverse complement strand
TGAGATACCTGCCCACCGCGTTATGATCGGTGATTTTTCAGGAGGCGACACAGTGTATCTCTCATGTTGGCGTGTGAAAGAGGGGTTGCCGGCTGAATCCCTGTTCGTTGGCACCGGGGAATCCAGCGGGGACCTGCGCATAGTTCCTAATGAGGCAAGCCTTATCTCCTGGGCGTCTTCGACGCTTGACAAATCGCGTTGATTATTTCTTCAACACGGGTTCGAGGACGCTAAGATCACCATCAACAGGGCCGTACTTCAAACCGAGAAGGTGCGCAATGAATGGATACACATGCACATTGCGGAATGCCGGGATTTTTTTTCCAGCTTTGATGTCTGGTCCGAGCGCGTAAAAAATCCCGTGCATATCGGTAACCAGATCCGGATCATAGCCGTGTGCTCCGAATTGTTGTCCCCGAGAAAGCCTTGCACGAAAACGCTCCCTATCTCCACTAACAAAATACTTACCGGGTGCTGCCGCGAGCAATATTCCACCCGAGCGTGGGTGATTATAGTTCCATCGCTCGGGAAAATGCGTTGAACGGAAGACGCTGAAGTCATCGCTCGACCCTTCGAGCGCCGCATAAATCGAGTCTAGTACCGCCGGGGCGTCGTTGTAGATGTGAATCTGCGTTCCGCCGTTAACAACGACAGTACCTTCGTTGTTTGATATGCCCAGGTCCTCAACAAAGATGAATGTGTCACGCTCTTGCGTAAGACTACTCATACCGTGATCTGAAACGACGACAACGTTTACCGGTAAGCCTGTTGCTTCGACACCGGCGACCAGAACTCCGAGCAGCGAGTCCATTTCATGCACCTTAGCCAGGGTTGCTGGAGCAAAAGGACCATATTGATGGGATTCAGAATCCGGCGACGAGAAGTACAGTGTTATTAATTGCGGACGCTCTTCATCGGGTATGCGCAACCATTGGAGCACACTGTCGATCCGTTCGGAGAACGGTACATCGTGCTGATAAGGAAGATACCGGTGCGGGCGGCGAGATTCGTCCGATACTTCTGAGCCCACCCAAAAATAGGACGCTGTCTTCACACCTTGTTCTCTCGCCAAGACCCATAAAGGCGTACCCCCATAGAAAGAGGGCTCTGTAACGGCCTCTCGATTACGCATGGAGTAAGACTCCCCCGATAAAGGGTCGTAAAACTGATTGTCGACCAACCCATGGTGTCCCGGGTACAAACCGGTGACGATCGAATAGTGATTGGGAAATGTTTTGGACGGAAAACACGGTATGAGGCCTTCGGCATGCGCGCCATCGTTGATGAATCTTTGGAGGTTTGGTAGACTAAGTCGCTGCACATAGTCGTAACGAAAGCCATCAAAGGAGACAATCAGGACATACCTCTTTTGCCTATCCTGGCTCTCCGCCGAAAAACTCGTAACGAAAGCCAACAAGATCAGAAGGCAGGTCTTCATGCCGCCAAATAACCAAAAACTGTGCGAACAACGCCTTCGTTCTAAAGAAAATCTTTGTAGCCTCGTTGAATCGACGTCGCGTTTCTTGTAATATTGAACACTGTCGCGCTGACGGCCAAAGGATGAATCGACTCTCGTCTTTCGCATGCTTCCTCCTGTTTGCATCTTGCAGCGTGGGCTTTTCACAGGAAACAACCCGAGTATCCGATAGTCTTTACGTCACACGGATAGCCCTGGTACCTGGGTCCACGTGTCGACGCAGGTGAAAAAGGATTTTGGTACCTTCACTTCCAACGGGGTGCTTTACGTGAATGGTGCCGAGGCCGTTCTGCTCGATACCCCTCCCACCGCGAATCTCACGCGGCAGTTGATGGATTGGTTCGTTGGAGCGTATCCGAACGCCCGAATCAAGGCCGCAGTGATAAATCATTTTCATAGCGACTGCCTCGGCGGGCTTGCCGTACTGCACGAGTACGGGATCATATCATATGGGCAACGGCGAATGCCTGCGCTGCTGAAGAGAAATGGTCACCCGTTTCCGCCACCGAGACAGACGTTCAATAGACGTCTTATTGTTTCGGTCGGCGATACGAAAATCGTGAATTTTTATCCGGGCCATGCGCATAGTCAGGACAACATCGTGTCGTACATTGAGGCGGATGATGTTCTGTTTGGAGGTTGCATGGTGAAAACGCTTGGTGCTGGCTTTGGCAACACGGCGGATGCCAATGTTTTCAATTGGCCAAAAGCCATTGCGAATGTCGAGGCTGAGTTCCCGAAGCCTGGGGTCGTTATACCAGGTCATGGTTCATGGGGTGACGGGGCTTTGCTGGAGTATACCAAACGTCTCTTCGACGGATACCCGCGCGACGACAGAAAATAATCAAGGCGATAGCGATTTTTTTTTAAGCCGCTTTCAACCTATCCGGCTGTTCAGGGGTCCAATTATTGTTTAACGCTGAAAAATTATGCGAAACCAACTTGACCGCGTTTTCTTCCTGGTTTTGATTCTGACTGGTTGCACCCACCACGATTTGCCGCCTGCCGCTTGCGGGTCGGTTGATCCGCAGGCAAACCTTCCCTGGCTGGCTGAAAAGATTCACGAATTGAATGACAACGAACTCAGCAGATATAATTATATAACCACGGCTCAATACGAATCACAGACGGTCTTTATCGTCAAGAATTGTTGTCCGTTCTGTCTTTCAGTATTCGAAGTTTATGATTGCCAGGGGAACGCGTTGTTCGTCCTCTCTGAAGATACCCAGGAGAAGATGTCGGGTGAACGCCTGGTTTGGGCAGCGGAGGAGAGCGAATGCAATTTCGAAGCTGCGGGCTTTAAATAGATTAGCTTATCACTTGGTGTCCGGGGAAACACGGTCAGTTTGAACGGTTTTCGTTTATAATCCGAAATAATAACGACTACTATCTCCATACTTTCCCTGCCTTGTTTTCGGGGTGCACGGCATCACGAGGTGTCGCAAAAAAGTTGTCATTCGCGGATGTTTTGAAGGGGATATCCCGTAGATATCCCGTAGATATCCCGTATACATGGCGTAGATGACGTCTCTTTTAGAGAGACGTCCTATCAGGGTTTAGACTCCTTTCCCCCTTCGCTTCCATTAAGTTCCGCCCATACACAATAAAAACCTTACGCATACGTTGGGAGCGAACCATGCGTATGTATCTCATACCAAAGACATACTAAAAGGACACGCTGGCTAAAGCTGAGGCTTCATTATCAGAACCCCTCACGATTTGTCGATTTCTTCTCGCGAACGCAGATGATTGATGAATTCAAAATTTTGCCGGATACCCATGATTAGCGGATTACGAATTTGCCTATGATGCCATAGACACAGGGTGATTCCGATGTCGCCTGCTTTTGGCGTGGCATGCCATCGATTCACTGTTCGATGGCCAACCAAATTTTCTATCTTTAGCCATATAAGATTATTTCACGAATGACCAGGAATATAGTGTTTCTCCTCGTCAGCATCATGATGCTGGGGACCGCTACGGCTCAGAAGAAACGAGCTCGCGAGCATGGAATCAAGATTGGTGTGCTGACTCCGGGGCCGCTCAACGCGATTACCGATGTTGTTGGTGTACGTGTGGGGCACACTACTGTTCATGCGGGCAACGTCGCGACCGGTGTGACAACAATTCTCCCACACGAAGGCAATATTTTTCAAAGCAAGGTTCCGGCCGCAGTGTTTGTTGGCAATGGTTTCGGCAAGCTGGCCGGTAGTACGCAGATTATGGAACTCGGCAACCTTGAGACGCCCATCGTGCTAACGAATACGCTCAGTGTTCCCGTAGCGATGGACGCTCTGACCGACTTTGTATTGGCTCAACCGGGAAATGAGGAAGTACGCTCCGTTAATGCGGTCGTCGGTGAAACCAACGACGGCTTTTTAAACGATATCCGCGGTAAGCACGTAACCAAGGCGCACGTTATGGATGCGATCACAAATGCGACGGATGGACCGGTGAGGGAGGGAAATGTTGGTGCCGGCACCGGAACGATATGCTTCGGATATAAGGGCGGGATTGGAACCTCGTCCAGGAAGTTGCCTGAGTCCGTGGGCGGGTTCACCGTAGGCGTGCTGGTTCAGACGAATTTTGGTGGTGTACTTCAAATCGATGGTGTCCCCGTCGGGGAAGCGCTGAAGAGGCATTTTCTTTATGATCAGCTGAAGAAGAGCGACGGTTCCTGCATGATCATTGTCGCGACTGATGCGCCCCTGGATGCACGAAATCTTGAACGTCTCGCGGCGCGGGCCATGATGGGTCTCGCGCGGACCGGAGGCATTGCGTCCAATGGTAGCGGCGATTATGTTATTGCATTTTCAACCCATCCTGATGTTCGCATTCCTCATGAAAGTGATCAGCGAACGATCACTGCTTCGACCCTGATAAACGATGCCATGTCCCCGCTATTTTTGGCGGTAATAGAGGCGACCGAAGAGGCGATTATTAACTCCTTATTTACCGCCGAAACATTGACAGGAATGGACGGGAGAACAGTGCCGTCGCTTCCGGTTGATGATGTCCTCAAGATCATCGAAGAGTATAATCGCAAGCGGCCGTAATGTCGACGGTCGGATATCATGCGTTTTTACGGGCTGATATGTTGGCCGGGAATCCACGAGTTTGCACCTTTGCCGAAACGAAACGCTATGATTAAATGGAGCACTTTGGCGCTGTTGATCCTCTCCTTATCAAATGCGCATGGCCAACCTGAGCCTTGGCACATCAACCAGTTGTCGTTTATGGCCGGCCACTGGGAAACTACAGGTGAATGGGGAGAAATGGAAGAGATTTGGAGCGCGCCAATGGGCAACTCCATGATGTGTGCCTATCGATGCGTACGTGATGGAAAGGTAGTCTTTTACGAATTTATTGTCATCGAACAGCAGGCGGACGGACCGGTGATGAAGCTGCGGCACTTCAGTCCCGGTAATATTGCCTGGGAGGATAAGAAGCAGCCATACGAATATCCGCTTATGTATCTCGATACGAACTTCGCCCGGTTCGAACGACCCGACAAAAAAACCGCGTTGACTTTCCATCGCGTGACTACGGATAGCCTTAAAGTAATCCTCGACCGTCAGGAAAAGGATGGACGTTGGGTGCAGGATGTCTTTAACTATGTTGCCAAAGAAAATTGATTTTCCCGACGCGGAAGAATTCAATCGCCGGTCAGTCCAAAAGCGGCCTGAGAATCAGAGATTTTTAAAGAGCCTCAAAAAGAAGGATTCGAGAAGGGTTGACGATGCATTTCACAAAGTACATGATGCTGTGTTCGATGAGTTTGATTGTTTGACTTGCGCCAATTGCTGTAAGACGACCAGCCCTATCTTTTACTCCAACGACATTGAGCGGGTTGCCCGTTTTCTTAAGATGAAGCCTGGAGCTTTTATCGACCAATATTTGCGCGTCGATGAAGACAACGACTTTGTGTTGAAATCGTCACCTTGTCCATTTCTTGGAAACGATAATTATTGTGACATCTATGAACATCGGCCCAAGGCATGTCGTGAATATCCTCATACACGGCGAAAGAAGATGGTTCAGATATTGGACCTCACGCTGAGGAACACGATGGTTTGTCCGGCCGTGTTTGAAATGGTGGAAAGGCTGAAAAAAACGTATGAAT
>CAZIAG010000271.1:2602-5608 GCA_964537375.1 uncultured Roseivirgaceae bacterium | reverse complement strand
GGCGGCGTCGTCATCGCGATAGCTGCCGGGGGGTTAGCGATCCTCATCCTCCTTGCGATCTGGTTGGTAAAGCGGAATGAAAAGGCTGCCGCCGTCGTCCGCAAGGCGTGGATTGGTTTCAAGGAAGGGTTGCTATCCGTATTCCGGCTTCGCAACAAAAGCTTGTTCATCGGCTTATCCATTGTAATCTGGTTGCTGTATTTTCTGATGAGCTATCTCGTCATTTTAGCATTTCCTGAAACGAACCACCTGGGCGCTAAAGCCGTCCTGAGTCTCTTTGCGATCGGGTCTATCGCGATGGCAGCACCACTGCCTGGGGGTACGGGATCATATCACGTTTTAGTTCCCCAGGGACTCATTTTCCTCTACGGCGTGCCGCCGGATGATGCCATCGCTTTCACATTCATCTTCCACGCATGGCAGACGTTTATAATGATTGTCGGTGGCGCGGTGTCGCTTATCGTTACTTCTGTCCTCGTAAAACGGCAGGGACGCGAACCGGCGAAAAGCGAACCTTCCGGAGCGAGAGCAAACTGACCACCCCATCTCCCTCGATCATAGATTCATTGATTGCAGCGGCCATGCGAAACCCAGAACGAAACCGAGTAATAATCAGCCTTAATTGTCTGATTCCATCGGTTAGTGAAAATCGCCGACTGATCAAGCAAATTCACGATGCCTTTTTGGCAGGCTCAATGTTCAGTCGTCACCGGTTTTGTCATGTTTGATAATTTGGCGCAAAGCTTGATATTTACCGGTTAACAACGTTTTAAAAATTTAGGAGAATTATGGGTGCCTTAGTTATTGGTCTTTTCTTCATGGCCATCGGTTGGATGGTGAGTTCCAGGTTGAAGAGCAAGTTTAGAGAGTATTCACAAATCCACCAGACAAAGGATCTTACGGGTGCGGAGATTGCAAGGTTGATGCTGGCCGACAATGGGATTCACGACGTGACAGTCACCAGCGTGGAAGGACAGTTGACCGACCACTACAATCCCGCCAATAAGACAGTAAACCTCAGTCCCGAAGTATATCACGGTCGGAGCGCCGCGGCGGCGGCGGTGGCTGCCCATGAATGCGGTCACGCCATTCAGCACGCCCGTGCATACAGCATGCTGGAGTTCCGTTCAGCGATGGTGCCCATCCAAAATATCAGCGCACAAGTGATCAACGTAATCTTTATGATGATGATGTTCGGTGCCTTCTTTGCCCAGGGTATCCTGTCGTGGCAGACTGCGCTGATCGTGATCATCATTTGCTACGGTGTATTTACACTGTTTGCGTTTGTGACGCTGCCCGTTGAATTCGACGCGAGCAAACGAGCTCTCGCCTGGATAGAACAACGTGGAATTGTTACCAGCAGGGAACACGATATGGCGAAAGACGCGCTGAAATGGGCCGCCATGACGTACGTGGTTGCAGCCATCGGCGCGCTGACAACGCTTTTGTACTATGTAATGATGTTCCTGGGAAGCCGGGACGAATAAAAAATTTGGGTGTTGCCTTACACCCGTTATTTTTGCAAGCCTGAGGGAGACCTCGGGCTTTCTTTTTTTGACAAAAGCCCGCTCCATTCACGCTAAACCATTCAAACAGATGAATTTCGACTTATCCGAAGAACAACAGGCTGTCCAAAAAGCAGCGCGCGATTTTGCTCAGATGGAATTGCTTCCCGGTGTCATTGAACGCGATACGCATCAGCGATTCCCTGCGGAACAAATCAAAAAGATGGGTGAACTGGGTTTCATGGGAATGATGGTCGACCCAAAATACAATGGTGGCGGAATGGATACCATCTCCTATGTGCTCGCCATGGAGGAAATCTCCAAGGTCGATGCCTCGGCGTCCGTGTGTATGTCGGTGAACAACTCACTTGTTTGCTGGGGGCTGGAGAAATACGGAAGCGAGGAGCAGAAAGAAAAATACCTCAAGAGGCTCGCAACCGGCGAGATCATTGGCGCGTTTTGTCTCAGCGAACCGGAGGCCGGGTCGGATGCCACCAGTCAGCGGACCACAGCAATAGACCAGGGCGATCATTACCTGCTTAACGGAACAAAGAACTGGATTACGAACGGAAACAGCGCGAGCGTTTACATTGTGATCGCCCAAACCGATGCCGCAAAACGGCACAAGGGAATCAACGCCCTTATCGTTGAAAAAGGAATGCCGGGATTTACTGTGGGCAAGAAAGAAGATAAGATGGGTATCCGGGGATCCGATACGCATTCGCTCATGTTTGCCGATGTAAAGGTTCCCAAGGCCAACCGAATTGGTGACGACGGATTCGGCTTCTCTTTCGCGATGAATACATTAAACGGAGGCAGAATCGGTATTGCCGCACAAGCACTGGGTATCGCGTCCGGCGCCTACGAACTTGCGGTGCAATACGCGAAGGAAAGAAAAGCATTCGGCAAAACCCTCGCCGAACACCAGGCCATTCAATTCAAACTGGCTGATATGGCTACCAAGATCGACGCCGCGAGGCTTCTCGTCCACCAGGCAGCTTACCTGAAAGATCAGAACAGGAATTTTGTCAAGGCCGCAGCCATGGCAAAGCTATTCGCTTCACAAATCGCTCAGGAAGTCACTACGGAAGCGGTGCAAATCCACGGCGGATATGGTTACGTGAAGGAGTTCCACGTCGAACGTCTCATGCGTGACGCCAAGATCACCCAGATCTACGAAGGCACAACGGAAATTCAGAAGATGGTAATATCGCGAGACCTGATTCGCTAAGCTTTCCAGCGTTACGGGATCTCGACTGAGCGCGAATAGATCACCTGCATCACCCGCTCCGCCAACAGATCACAACGTGTATTTCCGAAAGGAAACAATTCCTTCGCGTCTACTCGTTGGAGGAGATTCTCCCTGATCAAGGTTTTCGCACGGTGTAAACGGATTTTGACGTTCTCCTGCGAGATTCCCAGTACATCCGCCGTGCGCTGTGTTGAAAAGTCGTTCACCTCCCGGACGACATACACCAACCGGTACTTCTCCGGCAGCTCC
>CAZIAG010000271.1:0-2592 GCA_964537375.1 uncultured Roseivirgaceae bacterium | reverse complement strand
GCCGACTCAAGCAGGCCCGTCAATTGATTCTTATATAGCGTGTCCACAACGTCTTCGTTATTTGATTGCTTCATCGTCACTTCCTCTTCGTCGAGCGATGCCGTCCGCCTCTTCTTTCTAAGACTCATTTTGCATTCGTTGATAAGAATACGAGTTAGCCATGTTAGAAAGTTGGATTCCTCCCGGAACGTGCCCAGATGGATGTATGCTTTGACGTAAGCCGATTGAACGGCGTCTTCAGCATCTTCGGGATCTTTCAGGATTGCAACAGCCGTCCGGTACAACGGCTGATTGCACTCCCGGATGATATGACGGAATTGTTCCTTGTCGCCCTGAAGCACTTTCCGGACAATCGTGTTTAGATCCATCTTCCTTAAACTACAACTCTTCCGTCAGAAAATCGCAAACACAAGCAGGATTACGAACGCTGAAACCGCCACCAACGCGTGAATAACCACTAAAGCGACGGGCCCCGGCTTTTTCTGCAGATCCCTGACCAAAAGAATTATCCCTCCAACCGCAGCAACCACAAAAAGGATCAGGGCAAGCTGCGGATAGTCTGGATTCTGAAGGGCGTAGTAGATGAGCAACCCCAACGCTGCGACCGCAAAGAGTCCGTGACCAAACACTGCCGGCTTGGGCGTAGACGATCTGCCGGAAATGATAGCGTTTGCAATAACAGCTCCCATTACTGCCGCTACCGCGAATAAACCGATGACGACGTATAGCATATCCAAAAACGTTTGTTTCGCTTATTGGATGCGCCAGCGGGAGTTCGGTTACAAAGAAAACCTAGCGGTCAATCGGCCGTTGATTCCACTCGTAGACCCTGTCTGATATGCCGATCAAAAGGTCGGGATCCTTTTCCAGGGCGTTCCCGATGACAATGGTATCGGCACCGGCCTCCAGGGCGGCCATCGCCTTTCGCGCGGTGTTGATACCGCCCCCAACAACCAACGGAACATCGACCGCTCTTCGGACAGCAGCGATCATCTTAGGGCTGATTTCCCTTTCGGCCCCGCTTCCGGCGTCGAGATACATCAATCTAAGACCGAGCATTTCGCCCGCCATCGCGGTACACGCCGCCAGGGAGTATTTATCTTCAGGTATCGGAGTGGTGTTGCTTATATACGCGACCGAAGTCGTCTTACCGGAACTGATGAGCATGTAACCGGTCGGAATCACTTCCAAACCCGTGTTTCGTAATATGGGAGCGGCCGAAACATGTTGGCCAATGAGCAACTCCGGGTTTCTTCCGGAAATCAAAGAAAGGAACAGGATACCATCCGCCGCAGGATCAATTTGCATGGCATGTCCCGGGAAAATAATCACCGGGATAGTCACATTCTTCTTGATCAGGCGAATGACTTCCGCCAGGTTATTGGTGGTCAACAAACTCCCACCCACAAAAAAATAGTCGACGCAATTTTCGTTGGCAAGATTAACCAGGTAATTGAGCTTGGAATAATCCTCAACTTTATCCGGGTCAATCAGTACGGCGACGGATTTCTTTCCCTGCCGCCGCTTTTCAGCGAGCTCATTTAGAAGGTTCATTCTTGCCCGCGTTTTTTGCCGATTCAGAATTCAGGTATTCAAGAAGCTTTTCTTTGGCAATGCTCAACAGGAAAACCGCCGCCTGGCTCGCGAGGGCCGTGCCAATTTGCGCCAACATGTTCGGTTGTTCCGGGGCATCCGGTGCGTATTCCTTTTCCTCGCGTTCCGTCGGCACCACCTTGATCTTTGCGGTTTGCTTCTTTTTCCCTTTTGATGATCCGAAAAATCCACTTACCAACACGTAAGACAGCGCAAGTGCTCCGCCAACGACGAGCGCCGTGGTCAACACCTTTTGCGCCTGATCAGAAATCCCTTTGATATCGTCCTGGATAAGCTTTTGATGCATTCCCGATTTCTTTAGCAGCCTGCCTTTTACCGGATCGTCGGTCTCAAGCAATTCCATAGTCCTAATCGTTTTTCTTGTTCATCATATTACGCATTCGTTTCTCCACGGCGGCGGTCAGGGATTCGCGGGCGAGGATCATCACAACACCGACTACCGCATAAAAACCACCAACGATACAGAACGCGGCAAACCCGCCGAGGCGCTCCGCGATAAGGAGTGCCACACCGACGGTGGTAAATACAATCACCAAAGCGAACACAAATGCAAGCAGGAAAAAGACCAACACCCTGGAAAGACCTTTGGCCAACTCCTCTTTCGCCTCAAGCTTCATCAACTCAATACGCGTCTCCACATATCCGGTAAGGTTGCTGATCAAACTATCCACCTTGAAAAACTTAGCAATCGATTCCCGCAGCATAGTAATGTGAAGGCCTTACGCAATATAGACAGACATTCTTATGGAAAAAAAGCAATCAGATACTAAAAACAGTGCCGTCGCCTGCCTTAACCCGAGCGTTCTAAGGTTTAACGTAGTTCCTGGACGGCCATCCATGCCATAAGGCCCGGACCGAGAACAAGCGCGTCTTCATCGATGTCGAAGGTCGGTGTGTGTACGTACGATGTGATACCCTTCGCATCGTTTCGCGTTCCGAGCCGATAAAAGGAAGCCGGGATGACCTGTGAGTAGTAGG
>CAZIAG010000270.1:0-5610 GCA_964537375.1 uncultured Roseivirgaceae bacterium | reverse complement strand
CTTTCATCCTCCTGACGGCAATGAATGCGATACCTCACATGGACGCGTCTTACAAAGAAAAGCTTCGTCCCTACGTGGCCAAGTACAATGACTACATCAAAGGACTTGAAATGGACAATCCGTACGGGGTGCCAATTACACTGGGCAACTGGGCCGGGAGCGGAGCGATAGTGAATTTCGGCATTACCATCTGTTTCGCCAGCAAATATTTCCCGGATATCGTCGATGCGAATCACATTTATAAGGTCACCAATTGGCTGTATGGTTGTCATCCTTACCACAACTATTCCCTTGTGGCTACGGTGGGGGCAACGCGCGCAAAAGAGGTTTTTTATGGGAACAACCGTGCCGACTTTTCCTTCATCCCCGGTAACCTCGCACCTGGAATTCTGTTTCGAAAGCCAGACCATTTCGAAAACTACGACGACTGGCCATTTCTTTGGGGTCAGAATGAAGGAACGATCAATGGGAATACGAGTTACCTGATCTTTGGATCCGCGTTCAAGGATTTGGTGAAGAGCAGATCGCAGGATTGATTTAACTAGGTAAGCGATCGCGTTGCGATTCTGCTGGGGCTGAATTATTTGCAGTCATCCAGACATCCTCCGTCATTTTTCCGGGAATGGAATTCGAGAACATGACGGGGGAAAAGGCGGCGTGTTGCCGATACCACGGCATATTTTGCTTCCTTTTCCCTCATGTGTACTTCCGATCGGGGGCAATCGAATGCACAATCGTTATTTGCTAATTGTGTGCAACATTTGTATAATTGTAAAGATTACACGTATTCGGGTGGGAGGCGTGTAAGTTGGGTGGTGTTCCAGGCGATTTTTGTTCTACGTCCACAACCAGTCCGTGAATTATGGGGGACAAAATATCCTTCAACGTTTTGACGGAAGACACGTTTGCGCAAATCTATCAGGCTTTGTGGAAAAGACTCTATTGCAAAGGCTACAGCCTCTTGCGCGATAAATCGCTCACCCAGGAACTTGTCCAGGACGTTTTTGTGAAGTTGTGGTTGAACCGCAACGAACTTGGAAAGGTCGATGATGCTGAAGCTTACCTTTCAACAGCCCTCCGCAACAAGGTATACGACTATTTTGATAGCGCCGCTTGTCGGGAAAAGCACCTGAGGCAAGCCCTCAAGTATTTTTCGGAGGAACGATGCGAGGTGGACGATGCTATGCTATTCACAGAGGGACTGACCTTGGTCCGCGAGGAACTCGAGAAAATGCCAAAGAAAACACGGACGGTGTTTCAGCTCAGTAGATTCGACAAGTACTCAAACGAGGAGATCGCCGAAAAGACGCACCTGTCAAGAAAAGCAGTCGAGTATCATATCGCTCAGGCCATCAAAAAACTCCGTGTCCGCCTGGCCGTTTTCCTTTCCTAATCCCATCCTCAGACGCCCGAGGATTCCGGGGCTGTAGATTGTTTTCCACACTCGTTTTGAAAAAATGAGAAAAAAGCTGAGCGGGTTTAGGGTCGCAGACCCCGAGAGCCGTCTTCACAATAGGGGCCATGCTCTGAAGAAATGAATAGGAAAGTACTAGCAGAACTTATTTCACGGTACAACGCAGGAACGGCAACCTCCGATGAGATTCGCCTTCTCGAAAAGTTGTGGTCGGATTCCGATGACAATGCGGTGCTCGAACACGACCATGTCGAAGGCGAATTGGAACAGATCGGACGCGACATGTTTGCGGCGATTCGCCATGAGATCAAACAGAGCGGAGGGACCACGGTAATACGTGCGTTGAAGCCGTGGGTCTATAAGGTCGCCGCCACCGTCTTGTTGGTCATCGCCAGCGGCATATGGTGGTATAATGCCGTTGACAGCCTTAACGAAATACGAACGGGTTTCGGTGAACATCGCACGGTGTTGCTTCCCGATCAGTCAACGGTGGTTTTGAACGGGAATTCAGTTCTGCGGTATGCATCTAATTGGGATAAGGACGCACCCAGGGAAGTTTGGATCGAAGGCGAAGGCTTTTTTTCGGTCACGCACACCGCCTCAAATCAGAAATTTGTGGTGCATGGTACCCAGCAACTCAACGTTGAGGTTCTTGGGACAAAATTCAACATTAAGAGTAGAGAGTGCAGCGCAGAAGTTGTACTCACAGAGGGCAAGTTGAAAGTAGCGGTCAAAGGAAAACACGAATTGAATGAAGTGTTTCTTGAGCCCGGCGACCTGGCAACGGTTAAGGATAGTAAACTCGCAACCAGAAGTGTTCAACATCGCAGGTATACTTCATGGATGCACAATAAGCTCATTCTCGATCGGACATCATTGAAAGACCTTGCGGTCCTATTGAAGGAAACCTATGGCCTGTCAGTCGCATTTGAAACGACAGGCCTGGAGAATAGAACGCTTTCCGGTGAAATATCCTCTGCGACAGCTGACGATATTTTGTTGGCAATCTCACAAACGCTCAATCTGCAGGTTGCGCGGGACGGTAAAAAGGTTAGAGTATCAACCATTAATTCCAACTAACATTTTGCGTACTCCATTGTTGTAAATCAGCTAATCCAATCGCTTATGGCCCAACATTACGTACTGAATTTTCGCCAGAAATGTTGCTGTCTCTGTTTGATAGCACTGATTTTTGCCCATACCGGGCACGCACAGGATGTCTCCTTTGCGGATTCGAGACAAACTTCAACGGAATCCGAAAAACTATCCCGTACGCCTGAACGGCGAACGTTAAGGGATGTGCTTGTGGAGATTCAGAAACGCTTTGACATTTCCTTCGTTTACGAATCCGAAGTAGTCGATGGAAAAGTGGTTTCTGACGATGTCATAGACAGCCAAAACCTGGAAAAAACCCTAAAGGCCGTGCTGACGCCGATTGGGCTTAAGTACAAGAAGATCAATCGATCAACTTATTCAATCTTTTCGGCCGACAAAAGGAATACGGCGGGCGCTGGTGAAAGCAGAACACCTGACCTCCATGTTAACCCATTGGCGACGTCGTTAATTGCGTCTAATAATGCATCCAGGACCGTGACGCAGAGCCCGGTGGAAATTACAGTGACGGGACGGGTAACCGACGAACAAAACAATCCCATTCCGGGAGCGAACGTCATTATCAAAGACACGACGCTGGGAACCAGCACGGATTCGGACGGTAAATTTTCCATCGTTGTACCGGATGAAAATGCCGTACTGGTGGTGACTTTCATCGGCTATTTATCCACCGAGGTCCCGGTGGGTGCACAAACGGAAATCAACATCGTGTTGAAGCCTGATGTGAAACAATTGAGCGAAATTGTTGTGGTTGGCTATGGTACGCAGAAAAGAGCGTCAGTTACGGGTGCAATTTCATCGGTTTCTTCAGAAGAGATCAGGGTCCAGCCGGTCGTAAGCATAAGCCAGGCGTTGCAGGGACGGGTTCCCGGCGTGACGGTGATTAACAACGGTGCTCCAGGTGAGGCGCCGATCATCCGGGTCCGTGGTGTAGGTACGATCAACAATGCCACGCCGCTTTTCGTAGTGGACGGGTTTCCAACTTCCGATATCAATAGTTTCAACCCGAAAGACATTGAATCGGTGGATGTCCTGAAGGATGCAAGTGCAGCGGCGATCTACGGATCGCGGGCGGCCAATGGCGTCGTGCTGATTACCACAAAGCGCGGTGCAAACAATCGGAAACTTACGGTGAATGTCGATAGCTATTACGGCGTTGAACAACCCTGGCGGACCTTGGATCTGCTAAATACTGAACAGTATATCGACTATGCGACGGAGCTGATGACGAATGCAGATATTTACAAGCAGGAGACAAAAGCGCCCACCGACCCCGATGTGGTAATCGGTTCAAGTATCCCGAGCCGCATAAGTCAGGGCGGATTGGATGATCCGATCAATTCCTCGTCCTCCCAGACATTCAGACAAACGAACACAGACTGGCAGGATGTAATGTTCAGAACGGGCCGGATTCAGCAGCACAAGGTGGAATTGTCGGGCGGTTCGGCAAACTCCAGGATGTTCGCATCAGCCGGGTACTTCGAACAGGAGGGTATTATGCTTGGAACTGGTTACAAAAGGGGAGACGTTCGCTTCAACTCCGACCATAACATCTCCAAGCGTATTACATTCGGACAGAATTTTTATGTCGCGTATGATGAACGATTGATTGAACAGCAAGCCGGCGGCCGCACGCAACTTCAGCATATGATTCGCAGCTCTCCCTATTTCCCGGTCTACAGCCCGGACAACTATGGCGGCTTCTTCGGCGCACAGGGTGTTGACGGCTCCGATCCTGAGAACCCCGTTAGGATCGCATTTCAAGACCAGCAAAACCAGCAACGATTTAAAATGCTGACAAATGCCTATGTCGACTTGAAGATTTTTGAGTTTCTCAGTTATCGATTCCAAGGCGGTGTGGATTATGTTGATTACACAGAAAGAACACACCTGCCGGCCTACGATACCGGTCCAGGCGGATATTCGTCTCGTGCAGCGGCTCTCGTAAATCGGAACGGTCAAAACTTCGCATCGGTATTGCTGACGAATCAGTTGACCTTTAACAAGGTGTTCGACAAACATGCCATCACCGCCACGTTGGTTGCGGAAAGACAGACGAACAATTTCTCCCAAATCAGCGGTGGAGGGGAAAATGCACTCTCGAACGACATACACGAACCGGTCGCTTTATCAAAGGTGAGCTTTAATGGAAACCGTTCGCAATCGGCGTTGATTTCCTATATCGTCCGTGCTAATTATGAATACAACAACCGCTACCTGATTGGCGCGTCGTTCCGCCGTGATGGTTCATCGCGTTTTAGCAAAGAGAATCGCTGGGGTAATTTCCCCGCGGTATCCGTCGGATGGCGGATTAGCGAAGAGGGATTCCTGCAGGGCAACGCCGTTATCAGCGACTTGAAATTGAGAGCCAGCTATGGCGTCACGGGAAACAATCGAAGCGGAGACTATGCCTGGATATCAACCATTTCCGGAAACCAAATCTACCAGTTTGATCGTTCTGGCGGTACTTCCTCCACCGGGTATACCATTCGCGCACTTGCAAATCCGGACCTCACCTGGGAGTCGACGCTTATGACCAACATCGGTGTTGACGTGGGTCTCCTGGATAACCGGGTGTCACTGTCTGCTGAATACTTCAACAACAGGACAACGGACATGATCATACAACGACCTATTCCGCTGTCTTATGGATATGATGCTGCGCCGTTTGACAACGTCGGTGAGGTTGAAAACAAAGGGTTTGAACTGGAACTTGGATACACGAGGTCGGAAGGAGCGCTGACATTTAACGTATCGGGTAATCTTTCTGTCGTGAGAAACAAGGTGCTCAGCTTGGGAGATGAAGGTACTACCATTGCGCAGGGCGACTGGTATGGTGACAACCTCACGTTGACCGAGGTCGGCCAGCCGATTGGGTACTTCAATGGTTACGTGGTCGACGGACTATTCCAGATAGGTGAATCTTCCCCGCTCCAACCAAACGCGAGACCTGGAGATATCCGCTTTAAGGATATCAACGGTGACGGTGAATTGAACGCCGACGATAAGGTGAATATCGGGCACTTTCTTCCGGATTTTGCTTACGGGTTGAACCTTAGCGCTAACTGGAAAGGATTTGATGC
>CAZIAG010000269.1:0-5630 GCA_964537375.1 uncultured Roseivirgaceae bacterium | reverse complement strand
CTCGTCGCGGTCTAAGCCTCCCACCGACCTCCCGGTCTCTCCCTGGATTCGCCTGCCTTGCCTCCTGGAATGAGGATGGGAAATACGCTTTCTGCGCGTGTCGTGGTCCGGCCCCATCTGTTTGCGCATAACTGAAGCGACCGCCGAGTCAGGAAGAACGCTGCTCGCCACCGCCTGGATCTTGTTTTTCAATCCCAAAATAACATAGCGGTCGCTTCTTTTCAGGGCCGCATATCCATCCCTGGCAACCTGCGCCGGGTCGGACAGGGAGCGTTCCGGGTATACCTTGCTTTCCGGGCCACGTGTCTTATGAAAAAAATCCGTATCGACCGCACCGGCGAGGAGAACGGTCATCACCACGTTGGTCTCCGAAAGTTCACTGGTTAATGCCTCGCTAAAAGAAAGGATGAACGCCTTCGTTGCCGCGTAGACTGTCATTAGGGGTGTCGGATATTTTGCCAACAGGGATGAAACGTTAAGTATCTTTCCATCGTTGCGCGCCACCATATCGCTCAGAAACAATTTCGTAAGCGCGATGACCGATATAATATTCAGCTGGATCAAATCAATATCCCGTTCCAATTCGTATTCAAGAAATCGACCATGCTCCGCCCGGTTCGCGTTGTTGATCAGCACATCGATCTGAAGATTCCAGGCGCGGGTTTGCTGGTAAACGCGTTGGGCGGCGCCTGGCCGAAAGAGGTTTTCGTTGATGCATCGCACTTCGATGTTGCACAGTTGTGCTATCTCGGCCGCCACTCTATGCAACTGCTCGTCAGATCGCGCGACCATAACAAGGTTATATCCGTCCCCGGCAAGCAACTTGCAGAATTCGTACCCGAAGCCACTCGTTGCTCCGGTGACCAGTGCTTGCCTTCTGACATTGGGCGACATCGCCTTAATGTTTTTCTTTTGTTTCCTTCTGGTGTTCGAGTCTGCGCACAGAAAATGCTTCCAGCCCACGCGTTGCGGGAGCGGTAAGGACTTCCCCGTCTCCCGAGAACCGGCTGCCGTGACAAGGGCAATCCCAGGATTGCTCAGCTGAGTTCCACGCCACCGCGCATTTGGCATGCGTGCAAAGCGGGTTCACCGCATGAAGTTCTCCGTTTATGTCTTTATGGACGGCGATCTTGTCCAGGCCATATTTGACCACGCGACCTTCACCGGGCGCCATATCGGCGAATTCTTTCAATGAGGAAGTATCGAGCCATTGCCCCACAAACTTCCTGGTCACTTCCGCGTTGTGCTTAACAAACTCGGTGAAGCCCGTCACAGGTTTGAGACGGGAGGGTCTCAACACATCAATGAGTGGGTTGGGTCGGTCAAGGATCATGTCACGCAAAAGAAGTGCGGCAACCTGACTGTAGGTCACACCATTTCCACCAAAGCCCGTCGCCACAAGAATGTTTTCGGCATTTCCCGGCAACTGCCCGATGTATGGCAGGCCATCGGCCGACTCAAAGTATTGTGCAGACCATCGATGGGTAATCTCCTTCACGGGAAAGTTTGCCCGCGCATGACTTTCAAGTCCAAGGAACGCGTTGCTTGTGTTGACCTTGTCACCCGTTCGGTGATCGGCGCCCCCCACGATTAAATATTCTCGTCCATCGATCGCTTGTGTTCTATAGTAGTGATATGGATCATGCAAGTCATACACGAGGTCCCTCGGATAATCTCCGTCAAGGTGCACCGCCAGGGCATAGCTCCGGTAGGCGGGACATCGAAGATGAAGGATGTTCACGCCGATTGGAATATGGGTTGCAAACACCAGTTTCCTGGCGATGATAGGTCCCCCTGATGTGTTGATCGACACGCGTGGTCCTTCCGAATTGAAACCTTCCACACGACAACGCTCCACAATAACACCTCCCCTGTTCTCATACGCTCTCGCCAACGCCTGGAGGTAACGCATGGGGTGTATCTGCGCCTGACCAGCGACACGGATCGCCCGTGAAAACGGAATAGGAAGTGGAATATGATTAACGTATTCAACCGGAAGCTTCACATCCATACACCCCTGAACGATCTTTTCGAGGGTCTTCTCCTGTTCTTTTGATTGGGTGAAAATATAACCGAACGACCTTCGGAAATCGCCGTCGGTCGCGTACCTGGCGACATTGTCAGCCACGAACCTGATCGCTTCCTCGGCGGCGCGGGCAATGTGATGAGCCGCCTCTTTGCCAAAGTTGTCGATGATGACATGGTACGGTGTATCGAAGATTGTGTTGAGGTGCGCTGTCGTTCCACCCGTGGTTCCGAAACCAAGGTTGCGCGCTTCCATCACAACACAGGTTTGTCCGGCTTGTTGGAGGAGGAAAGCCAACGTTATCCCGGTTATTCCGCCGCCAGCAATAGCTACATCGAAGAGTTGAGGTGAAAGTTGGGGTTTAGGGGCAAAAGATTCACTGGTATCTTGCCAAAGGCTTTTGCAATTACCGTCGCGTGGTGTCATTGGAACGTGGTTTCAACCACACGCGCGCAATAATCCTGCCCTGTGCAGAAGAAACATTTTCAGCCACGGCATAGTCATATCACCCCCGCGTGGCGACAATTCTCTACAAACGCAACTGGAAGGCCTCAGTTCTTTGCTGCTGCTTTTTTCTTACTGCGCTTGCGGGAAGCTGACGACCCTTTCTTTGCCGGCCGGCCCGTTCTCTTTGCGGCCTTGGTCCCGCGTTTTGGTGCTGGAACCTTAGCCCCCTTCTTTCGGGCTTCGGACAAACCAATGGCAATTGCCTGCTTGCGACTGGTGACCTTTTTTTCGGATCTACCAGAACGCAATGTACCTTTCTTCTTTCTGCGCATTGCTGACTTGACAGATTTCTGCGCCCCCTTTGAATATTTTGCCATGCAAACGGAAAGACGGTTCGAAGCGTTTTTCAAAAAACTATGCCGTTCGTTCATGACGCCGTACCAATCGTCGCTGATTCCCCGGGAATCCCGCATACGCGCCTCGAAAACAAAACAACTACTGCTGGAGGTTAATTGCGAGCGACGCTTGTGCTTATCACTACCGATACCTAACTTTCATAAGTTAAAGGATCACATAAGGGGCATGGCATGATTTTTTTAGTCGCAAGCTGTTTATCAATTTCAGTACTGAATGCCGGAAGCCCTGCTATAAGAATACTTGTTGCGGCACAGCTTCCACATATTCAAGCCACACACATCGGATGAAGAGCGAAAAAGCGGATATCCTAAAAAGGAGAGGAGTGGATGCGGGCGCTGTGCCAGTGTCAGACGCAGATGTGGACAGCTTAATCCATGAGAATAGTCTCGAGAAGCTTGTTCAAAACTTAGACGCGGCGATTTACATGTGTGACGCACAAGGGCGGATCACTATGTACAATGAGGCAGCTGCACGCCTTTGGGGACGCAGACCCCGGATTGGAAAAGACCTTTGGTGTGGTTCATGGAAGATATTTCTTCCCGACGGCACAGAAGTCCCGCTACCCGAATGCCCAATGGCGTTAGCCTTGAAGGAAGCACGCCCTGTCATGGGCACCGAGGTTATCATAGAAAAGCCGGACGGAATCAGGCGACATGTTCTCCCCCACCCTCGCCCCTTGTTCGACGATAGTGGTAAGTTGATCGGGGCGGTAAACATGCTTGTGGACATCACGGAGGTAAAATGGGTTAGCTCCCGGTTAAACGAAAGTGAAGAGCGGTTCAGGACTATGGCTGACCAGGCCCCGATTGTCATATGGCTAACAGACACCGGGGGAAAATGCACGTACATAAACAAGAAGTGGTCGCAATTCACGGGGGCGGCACAAAGCGAAGCGGTAGGCGGCTTATGGAAAAAATATGTTCACCCTGACGACCTGGGACCGCTGATCAATCAGTGGAACGCTTCATTGTCGCGACGGGAAAAGTTCAACTTCAAATGCCGTTACCTCGATGCTTCCGGACAATATAATCACGTGGTCATTAGTGGAAACCCCAGGCTGTCGACCAATGGAGAATTTGCTGGCTATATCGGAATCTTTGAAGATATTACACCCCTGGAAGACGCCAAGCGTGCTCTAGAACAACAGGTCGAAGAAAGAACACGCGACCTGCTTGAGCGCAACGAACAGTTGCGTCTCAGCGAAGAGCGCTACCATCGAATGATCAGCGAGGTAGTGGACTACGCCATCATACTGCTCAGTACGGATGGGATTATCGAGAACTGGAATCGCGGCGCTGAAACCATCAAGGGTTACACGGCGGATCAGGTCGTGGGTAAAAATTTTGAGATATTTTATACTGAGGAAGATCGGCAAAAGGGGCTTCCCCAAAAGAACCTAGCGGAGGCTAGCACTGCTGGTCGCGCGTTTTATGAAGGACTTCGCGTGCGGGCCGATGGTACAACGTTTTGGGGAAGCATTGTCCTGACAGCGTTGCATAACGCGAGAGGCGAAATGATCGGCTTCACCAAGGTCACGCGCGACCTTTCCGAGATCAAAAGCGCGGCGGACGCCTTACGGGCGACCTCGATTCAACTCGCGGAAAAGAACCGTGAACTGGAGTCGATGAACCAGGAATTGGCATCTTTCGCTTATGTTTCTAGTCATGACCTTCAGGAGCCATTGAGGAAGATACAAACTTTCGCGTCCCGGATCGTTGAAACAGAACACGATAATCTTTCGGCCAAGGGTAAGGATTACTTTATCCGTATGCAAAATGCTGCGTTGCGGATGCAGACGCTAATCGAGGACCTGTTGGCATACTCAAGAACGAATACAGCGGAAAAGAATTTCGAACTCGTCGATCTCAAAAAGGTCATCGCCGATGTAAAGACTGAACTGCGGGAGACCATCGATGAAAAGCAGGCGCTCATCGAGTGCGGTGACCTCCCCGCCGTGACGGGCATCGCCTTCCAGCTACATCAATTGATGACGAACCTGCTTAGCAACTCACTGAAATTCTCCCGTGATGGTGTCCGACTGCATATTCGAATCAATGCAAACCTGGTTCGAGGCACTCAGGCGTTAGGAAAGCATCTCAATCCGGAAAAGGCGTATCATCACATTACGGTTGCCGACAACGGGATTGGTTTTGAGCCTGAACATGCACACAGGATCTTTGAGGTATTTCAACGGTTGCATGGCCGTAGCGAGTATAGCGGTACGGGAATTGGTCTTGCCATTTGCAAAAAGATTGCTGAAAACCATGGAGGCGCCATATTCGCGGAAGGTGAATTGGGTGTGGGCGCAACGTTCCATGTGTATCTCCCCAAAGAGTAGGTCCTGGGGTATTCATCTTACCGTGTCGGCCACGGTCGTAGGTGATCATTCCCGCGAGAACGTCTTCGTGAGAAAATGCGTAATGCGCCTAAAATCAAAAAGCTCTGCACTCCACTTCACCGTCCGAATTTCGGCTTTGCGGCAGAAGTTGAGCACAGAGCTGCGATCTTAAGGCCGGAGATTAGAACGGTCGGGATATATGACCTATACCTTACGTTGTCAATACTTCAAAGGAACCGTCACCAGCGTATTCTCCCACGCCAGGTACATCTTACCCTCCTTGCCGTCGCCTTCGAACGCTATGGTGAACGCTTCTACCTCACTCTCGGTCTTCCCGGCAGGAACTGTAATTCTCGCAACGTCCATCGATTCATCATATGCATACGCACCCCATGTATCGAG
>CAZIAG010000268.1:0-5633 GCA_964537375.1 uncultured Roseivirgaceae bacterium | reverse complement strand
AGTTTAACGATTAATCTCTATTTTTAATCGTGACAACTTTCGGGATAGCTTTCACCTCAGGATGACGGGTTAAGCGAGGGGTGTGCCGCGAGGGATATTTCCTGTTGGCGGGCAGCGTGGTCTGATCAAAGGACGCTGCGATTCACATTCAAAGGTGCGTCTTGAAAAAAATGTGAAACTCCGACTGCGTTAACACTCCGCCGGGGAGCGTTGAACTTATGAACGTTCCTTGCGTTTTCTCTTCTTGATCTGATACTCCACGCCAATCCTCGAGTTCAACCTGTCAGCATACGGCGCCTTGAACTTCCGGTTGAAGAGATTGTATTGCAACAACACCGTGCCGCGGAGGTTCTTGTAGACCTTGTACTCCTTCTTGATGCCGGTCATCATGCCCCAGACCCATTCGCGGTGGCCTACTTCGGGGTTGCCACCAATGACGGAAGGAACGAACGTGTTCATCAACTCCGAGTCGATGTGGGCGATGAAGCCGCGTTTCAAGCGGAAGTCGACATACACACGCGGACCATAGATCACTCCAATGTCTGACCACGCATGCCGCCGGCGATCGTAGGCGACGCGTTGGTTCCAGCCCGCGCCCGCGGTGAATCTTCTGCTGATGCGGTAACCGATGGAGGGATTGAAATCAAAGAGGTTGTAATAGCGTTGCTGGAATTGGAAAAACAGTCCGGGGACGAGGCGCTCGACAAACGGTTTGCCCTTCATCGCGTTGGGCGGACGTTTGGGAAGGTCCTTAATGCTTTGAACTGACGAATACCGTTGTTTGTATTTGGCCATCTGCTCCATCGCCGCCTTCAGCTTTTCCTCCTTGCCGGCAAAATGATCGATGGCGACTTTCTTTGCAGTTTCCACGGCTTTCTCCTTGGCGGATTCAGCGTCGCCCAGGGCTTCGAGTTGTTCCTGGTACGCTCCGAGTTCGCCCGCACCTTTTTCCAGTTCGGAGATGCCGGCATGTTCCGCTGCTTTTTGTTCAATGGTCTCGGGCAATGCCTTCACCTCATCGAGGTTTCCTTCGGTGATGTTGCTGATGTCCTCCTGGTAGCCCTTGAGCTGTTCTGTTACCTCGCCGACTTCGCCAAGGGATTTATCTAAGTCGGGTGCATCAATGACCTCGCCGAGCTTGCCGATATTGGGAGCGTTGTCCGTGACGTTGCCGATACCCTCGACGCCAAGATCCAGTGAATAGCCGTCGATCTCGAAGTTGGGAAGTCCGCCGCTATTCAGGTTGATGGCGTCCATCTTTGAAGTTATCGCTGTCAGCGGTTCCTTGTACTCCGGAGGCAGGTCGAGGCCGTCGAGCTTTTCGGTTGTTTTTGATTTCAGGGCATCCAGCTTCGAGGTGAATTTCGATTCGGTCTGCTGAATGAGTTGTGCAAGGCTGTCGCGTTTCTGCAGCAGGTGTTCCGTGGGCAAGTTCAGCTGACCCAGGCTGTCAATGGTGTGGTTGATGCCGGCGATCTTTTGGTCGATAGCCGCGGTGGTTTCGGTGTATTCTTTCTGGAGTTCGGTGACTTGCGTGTTGAACTCCTGGCGGATAGAATCGGCCTTTTGATAGAGCGCGACCACCGAATCGGGCAAGGGATCGAAACTCAGACTGTCAAGCCTCAAGCTGTCCAGGCTTTCTGCGGCGGAGGTCGCCCATTCGGGGATTGGGTCGGGCGGTTCCTGGGCCATTGCCGGGCTGAGAGCCCACAGAATGGACAGTATAGGGAGGGCGTATTTCACGGATGATCAAGGTACTGAATTTCGTGCCGATGGTCAAGGAGGGATCGCTTCTTTAAGGGGTCCCAATACTTAGGAAGATTCGTCCCATTAGTGGGCGCCGCCTTGGTCATCGGTTCGCCGGTTTGCCGGTTTGTGTGAGGTAAACGATCAGCTAAACCTGCCTCACGGACAAAGTTGTCGGAATATTTAGAGCGGGCTTTTTGGCACGCAAAGACGCAGAGGTCGCAGAGAAGACCGTAGCACAGCTTTTCCTAGGTGAGAAAGATAGCGCAACGAATTGAAGCCTTGTTTGGGTGGACCCTAACTGGAAATTGCACGGTTGGTATCTTTCAACGTCGTCATCCTGATCCTGATCCTGAGGCATTCATAACCCGGAACGCGGAACCCGAAACTCTTTCACCGCAGTGCCGGGGTCTCCTCGCCATACCGAACAAACCGGCGATCCGGCCAGCCGGTAAACCGGCCACCACCAATCGGTCCCTGAAAACTCAGCTACAACTAGATTTTTCTTTCAAGCTCCGTTATCTTCCCCCTTGCCTCCTGCTTCCCTAAAGAGAGCGCCTTCTTGTAAAGCTCTAACGCTTCGCGGTAGGTCTCCTTCTTTCGGGACGGGGCGAGACGGGTACGGCGTGCAGCCTCTTCCACGGCCCGGGCGCGGGCGAAATAAGCTTCCGCTTCAGAGATATTCAGGTTGCGAACCATCTCCTCTACCTTGGCTTCCAGCAAGTCCAGTTCGCGTTGTTTGGTGTTGATCTGCGTCTGCATATCGGCGAGTTCGGCTTCCTGGAACTTCGTCAGCTGGAGCAGGTCCTGATTTTCGCGTTGCAACGTGGCAATCTCGATCTCGAGGTTTTCGATCTCCGACTCGCGAATGCTCACTTCGCCTTTGAGCGCGTCTACCATCATTAAATACGCGTTGGCTTCGTTGCTCGACACACCCAACTCTTTTTCGATCTCGGCAATCTTTTGTTGTGTTTCCTCAATGTATTGGTGAATATCCCTCAGGCGGGCTGTGACGCTCTCTGCAGAGGTCCCCTCCGTGAGGCGCTCTCGGAGAATGCTCCGGCTGGCGTCGATGCTGTCAATGAGGCTTTGAACCTCTTTTACAATGCTGACAAATTTGTTGCGCACTTCGAGCTCATGCCTGAGGGAATCGTTTTCCGACCTCAGATGCGCAACTTCAGCCGTATTACACGACCCAAAAACTATCATAGACGCCACGGTTGCAACGGCGAACGCGATTGATTTGCGAGACATATGTAAAGGTTTGGAACCGTAAATCTAATTCTTTATCGCCGATTAAAAACCAAACGAATACACCGAATATGGGTACACGGCCTTATCATTGCGTTTATATTACCGCTGGTGAAACGACACGACGCTTTTTCTGTCATTTACGAGGACAATCACCTCCTGGTTGTCAACAAACGCGCCGGTATATTGGTACAGGCCGACGCAACCGGAGACCGCCCTTTGGTGGATTTGTGCAAGGAGTACATCGGGAAAAAATATCATAAACCGGGTGCGGTTTTTCTCGGCCTGGTGCATCGCATCGACAGACCTGTTAGCGGCCTCGTTGTGTTGGCGCGCACGTCGAAGGCGCTTGAACGAATGACGGGTCTTTTTCGGGAAAAACAGGCCAAAAAGACCTACCTGGCTATTCTGGCAAAAAGGCCTGCGAAGCCGGAAGATGCGCTGACGCACTGGCTGCAGAAGGATCCCCGGAAAAACAGGACAACCGTATTTTCCACAGAAACGCCGGGAGCGCAGCGTTCAATGCTATCATACCGTATCCTGGTGGAACAAAAGGAGCTTGGGCGATGGTTGCTGGAAGTGAACCCTGTTACCGGGAGACCACATCAGATCCGCGCGCAACTCGCCTTTGCGAACTCGCCCATTGTAGGGGACGTAAAGTACGGTTATCCTGAGCCGAACCCGGACGGGAGCATCTGTCTGCACGCACGCCGTTTGGAGTTTGTGCACCCGGTGAAAAAACAACCGGTGGTGTTCACGGCGCCCCTGCCGGAAACGGAAGAATGGAGACCATTTTTTTCACCTATTGAAGGATAATTGTGTTATGGCTGAAAACGGTTGGATTGAGCGTCTGAAAAAGCGGTGGAACCTGAAAAACGCATCACAGGTGATCATCGTGCTCATCGTGTTTGCCTGCACGGGCTTTACGGTACTTTTTATCAAACGGCCCCTGCTGGAATGGCTTGTGGGCGACAAGGGCAATTCAACATTGGCTACGATCCTCTACTACGTTTTCATTCTGCCGATTTATAATGTCATTCTTCTGGCGTATGGTTTTCTCTTTGGACAATTCAGGTTTTTCTGGCAATTTGAGAAGCGGATGCTGGAACGGCTTTTTAGGAGGAGAAAACGTCACTAATTCATAAACCAAAACCAATGAAACACTTTACTCTTACTGTCCTGGGCATGTTGCTCCTGGCGGCATGTTCGTCCCCCAAATACACTTACCACTTTGACCGCTACGATTACAATTCCGGGAGAAAACAAAAGGCCCAAGCCCAAGAGGTGGTAGCTGCGAACGAAGCGGAGACTGAAGCATTGGCTTCGGAAGTGGAAATGCTCCCGGTGGTGGCTTCGTCTTCAGACGAGAGTCCGCTGCTTATTAAGGAACCGCAACTCGTGGCCAGCGCGAATGCTACTCCCATGAGCAACGCCGAAGCACAATCGTCGTTCGATGCGGAGGCGTTTGGCAAGGCCTATGGCGATATGTCGCGGAGCGAGCGCAAGGAGTTCAGGAAAAACCTGAAGGCGGAAATCAAGAATGCGGTGAAGGAAATCAAGAAGGGTAAGAAGATGTCTGAGATCGTAGATGGCAAGGCGGCCATGGACAATGACCTGAAGCTGGCGATCATCTTCGGCGCGATTGGACTCGTCCTCAGCCTTTTCGGAGGGGCGAACTCGGTCTTCTGGGTATTGAGTGTCGTAGCGGTGGTAATTGCCGTGGTGTTCTTTATTAAATGGCTGGTGCGGCAATAGGAGAAACTGTCACCAATCGCCGGTCCCTATTGTTCAAGCCGACTGAATTATTTCAGAAATACAAAACCCCGGGTGACCGGGGTTTTTTCATTTCGATGAAAGTCGTCGCACGTGTCTGCCAGGAGATGAACACGTGGGCACGTTACTCCACGACTCCGTCGGCGAGAAGAATCACCTTGTTCTTCAGTACTTCCACCACGCCGCCGCTGATGGTGATTTTCCGGATTGTGCCGCCGGATTTATAATCAACAACTCCATCCTTCAAAAGGCTCATGAGTGGCGCGTGATTGTCCATAACCTGGAACGAACCGTCCACGCCAGGGAAGGTGGCAATGCTTATCTCGCCTTCAAAGACCTTTTTTTCCGGTGTGAGTATTTCCAAATACATTGACGTTTTCTGTTAGCCCCGCGCTTCCGCGATCATCTTTTCACCTTTTTCTACGGCCTGCTCGATACCTCCAACCAGGTTGAAGGCCATTTCCGGCAGGTGGTCGTATTGTCCATCCATGATGGCATTGAAGCCCTTGATGGTATCCTTGATATCCACGAGCTGACCTTTGAGGCCGGTGAACGCTTCGGCTACGTGGAACGGTTGCGACAGGAATCGCTGTACCCGACGTGCGCGGTGAACCACGAGTTTGTCCTCGTCGGAAAGTTCATCCATACCGAGGATGGCGATAATGTCTTGAAGTTCTTTATAGCGCTGGAGGATATTCTTCACGCGCTGAGCGCACTCATAGTGCTCTTCACCCACGATCTCAGGGCGCAGGATACGAGACGTTGAATCCAGGGGATCCACGGCCGGGTAGATGCCCAGCTCGGAGATCTTACGGCTCAATACGGTGGTCGCGTCGAGGTGAGCAAATGTGGTTGCCGGAGCC
>CAZIAG010000267.1:0-5640 GCA_964537375.1 uncultured Roseivirgaceae bacterium | reverse complement strand
AGCACCTACGATCCGGAAACCGATTCGTGGAGCGAACCGGTCAAGATGGGATATCCCATCAACACACCCGACAACGACGTCTATTTTATCGTTTCCGCCAATAACGAACGCGCATACTACTCGTCGGTTCGTGAAGACGGAATGGGCTATACGGACATCTACGTTATCACGGCAACCGATGGATTGAGGAACGTTCAACCGTTGGGCGAACCGGTAGCGCCAAAGGAAACCGAGGTAATTGCCAGCATCAAGAACGACACACCCGTAGTCGAGCGTGAGCTTGACCCGCAACCCGTGGAAACGCCAAAAGAAGATCCGCCAAAACAGGATCCTCCGAAAGAGGAACCTCCGAAGCAGGATCCACCCAAGGTTGATCCTCCTCCGGTGATCCCGATGAAGTATATCGTAAAGGTCGTTGACGGCGAAAGCAAGCAACCGCTTCCAGTGAAGATTCGTCTGCAGGGGCAGCGGGATAACATTCCTGTCGGTGCTTCCACAGCGGGGCCCGGCGTTTATGAGTTCACCATTACGAACAAGGAACCCAAGGATTACCGGCTGTCCGTGGAGGCGGAGGGTTATGTGTTTGTGAATGAAAACCTGCGTCTGGCAGGTGCATCGACCCAGGAAAAGACGATCAACCGAACTATCGAAATGCGCAAACTCACCGTCGGGGTCACTAAGGTTTTGCGAAACATTTATTTCGATTACGACAAGGCGACGTTCAGGACGGAGTCGTATGCCGAGCTAAACAAACTGGATGCGCTCCTGAGACAAAATCAGAACCTGCGCGTAGAGATTTCCGGCCACACCGACAACTACGGACATTGGGAATATAACCGCACGCTTTCCCAGCGCCGGGCCGAGGCCGTCAAAGATTATCTCACCAAACGAGGAATCGACCCCCGCAGGATCAAGGCGGTCGGGTACGGCGAATCGCGCCCGCTGGCCAGCAACGACGACGAGGACGAAGGTCGCGAACTGAACCGCCGGGTCGAATTCAAAGTCCTGGAAAACTAATTTTCGTTCATTGGCCAAACGTCCTAACTTGAAGCCTTTTCCGGGCGGATGACAGTCTTACCCTATAAACAAGAGAACGCCTCCAAGAAGGCGCAGGTGGGCCGGATGTTTGACAACATCAGCCGGCATTACGACTTTTTGAACCACTTCCTGAGCCTTGGGATAGACCGCATATGGCGTCGCAGGGCCATTTCGGTGCTAAAACCATTGAAACCACGAGCCATCCTGGATGTGGCTACGGGAACCGGTGACTTCGCCATCCAGGCATTGTCGCTTGACCCGGAGAAGATCATCGGAGTCGATATATCGGAGGGGATGCTGGCCATTGGCCGCCGGAAAATCGAGGCTCGCCGGTTGTCGGATAAAGTGGCACTTCTTCGGGGAGATTCCGAAAATCTCGAATTCGAGGAAAATAAATTCGATGCGGTAACCGTTGCCTTTGGAGTGCGTAACTTTGAAAATCTTGAGAAGGGATTGGCCGAAATACTGAGGGTGCTCAGGCCCGGCGGAATGTTGGTGGTGCTGGAGTTTTCACGCCCCGTGAAATTTCCCATAAAGCAACTCTATCATTTCTATTTCAAGACCATATTACCCAGGATTGGGCGATTGGTATCCAAAGACAGATCGGCATACACATACCTGCCCGAATCGGTAGAGGCATTCCCCGACGGTACAGATTTTGAACGCATCCTTCAAAAGGTGGGATTTAAAGATACAACATGCGAAAAGCTCACGCTTGGAATAAGCTCCATCTACACTGGCCGAAAGTGATCCTGCTAATCGGTGCGCTGTGCGTGACCACGGAAACGCTGGCCCAGACCACCGGTTGGATCCGACGACGTAACCCGAATTACGAGAGCAAGAAGCTTACTTATGGATTTCTCATCGGAATTCACTCGGCGGCGTACAAGATCAGGTATTCGGAAACTTTTCTGGACCAGGCCATGGATTCGGTGCATTCAGTAAACCCCGAATGGTCCCCGGGATTTTCCCTTGGATTTATCGTGAACTACCGCATCGAAGAACTTTGGGACTTGCGCATTACACCCAAAGTGGCATTCTACGAACACAAACTGCGTTATCAGTTCGTTCGTGGAGAACCTTCCGACCTCACGCATACGGTCGAGACTACCATGGTGGAATTCCCTGTGTTGGTGAAGTTCAAGTCCGAAAGACGTGAAAACCTCCGCATGTACATGATCGGCGGCATCAAACCAGCCATCGAAGCATCGGGAAAAAAAGATCTTCGCAACGTCACCAGTGAATTGGAAATCAAAGGAGGAAACCTCAGTGCCGAATTCGGTTTCGGATTTGATATTTATTACCCATTGTTCAAATTTTCTCCGGAGATACGTTTCTCCAAAGGCCTGGTCGATATACTGAACAATCGGGCCAATCCCTACGGTGTTTCCCTGGACCGGGTCAGTACCAATACGATTACGGTTTATTTGCTTTTTCAATGACGATGACAAAGCGTACGGCATTAATCACTGGCGCTACTTCGGGCATCGGCGAAGCGACCGCCCGCCTGCTCGCCGTCAATGGATTTAATCTTATCCTTTGCGGACGAAGAAAAGACCGCCTCGACCGATTGGCATCCGAACTCTCTTCCGAAACGCAAATTACGACGTTATCATTTGATGTACGCCACTACGAGGAAGTGACAAGGTCGATTGCATCCCTGTCTGGTGAATGGCGTAACATCGATGTACTGATCAACAACGCGGGCAACGCTCACGGTCTTGATCCTGTTCAATCCGCCGACGTTGCCGACTGGGACGCCATGATCGACATCAACGTCAAAGGCTTGTTGTACGTCTCGCGTGAAATTCTGGCGGGTATGACGGGCCGAAGATCGGGACATATCATCAACATCGGTTCCATCGCAGGAAAAGAGGTGTATCCCAACGGGACTGTTTACTGTGCGAGCAAATTCGCCGTCGACGCGATAACTCGCGGCATGCGAATGGATCTCAACCCCTTCGGAATAAAGGTAACCTCGATTAATCCTGGTCTCGTGGAAACCGAATTTTCGCTCGTCCGTTTCAAGGGAGATGCTGAGCGGGCAAGTTCCGTCTACCGGGGCCTGACGCCATTGTCCGGTCGAGACATCGCGGAGGTAATCCTCTATGTGTTGTCCGCACCCCCGCACGTGATGCTGGCAGACATCACGGTCTTTCCCACCGCGCAGGCAAGTGCCACGATCGTTAAGCGGGACTGATGTTAAGGGCGTGCTGTTCGGCACCGCGAATAGGATTTGGCGTTTGTAGCTATCCACAAATTCGGGTACCGACGGAAGCGACTCAGGTCAGCGATTTTAGTGTACTTTCGTCGATATCGTGCACGCCCTCAAATTGAATGGTGCGGTATTGAACACCATAGGTCTTGGCCAACTGCTTCATCTCGTCCAATCGTGACCCGGAAAAATAGGCGTCGTTTGTGCCGTATACGAACAGGACTTCTGTTTCCTTCAGTGCGGGTGCGACGGTGTCCAGCGGCATGTCAGACGGAAAAATCCCTGACCAGAGAATCAACCTTTGGCATCGGATTGCGTTGTTGGCCAACCATCGTGAGGCGGTTGCTGCTCCCTGGGAGAATCCCAGTACCGTTACAGAGACGGGGCGATCCCGAACTTCTGCCGCGTACACGGCGTCCAGGTAATTTATATAGTTAAGGATGTCCGTTTCACGGTTTTCACGCGTCATCCAGGTAGCCCCGACGCGGTTATCGGTTCTTCCCCGTGGAGTGGGTTGTTCAAGATAGAAGCGCGAAAGTCCTTCGGGTGCAATTACACAAATATTCCGGTCGTTCAGGGTGGCGAACTTCCGGATGAAAAACCGGGCGAGTTGGCCGTATCCATGGAGGACGAACCAAACTTCACGGGTTGAGTCGGTAATCACGCCGGAGCGATAATACCGAGCCTCGAAGTTGAAACGCATTCTTTTTTCATCCATGCCCGGAATTAACTAAAAAAAAGGCTTCCCATATCGGAAAGCCTTAGGTTTAGGTTTAGGTTATAGGTGTTGTGGAGTTTGGCGCTCCACTGTAGGAACACTAGCGTTTGAACCCGAGCGCGCTTCCGCCGCAATCCGTGCTCGTGTCATCAAAACTGTATTGTATGTAGTAAATGCCTGTCGTGTTGCAGGGATAGGCAATTGCCGAAATGTACTGACCGTTCACCTTGCTGCTGGCCACCTTATTTCGGTTGGAATCAAAGAGGCTCACTACAATTCCATTAGGAGTTTGACCGCCTGCGCAGATGTTGATCATGTATTGCGTTCCCTTCGTGAATACGTAGGAATATTCAACGTAAGGCTTTGCGCCTTTTTCGATCTTATAACTCTTCAGAAAATTGAATCCTTCAGCCAGTTTTGGAATACATTGCGTGCTAAGCGTCTCGGCATTGCACTGAGCCAGCGCACTTCCACCGCCGAAAAGTGAGACCGCAAAAACAAAAACGAGTAGCTTTTTCATAAATCCGCTCAAATTAAAGAGTATTAGCTGATGATCTTTGTCCTGATCGTTTTGGTCATTGAACCGATGTCGTCCACGTCTTCCGGCGTGATCTCGATGGTGCTCGTACTGTTGTCCTTGATCACCATAACGCCATCGACGATTTCGAATGTGGACTCCTTGTATGTATAAACGATATTGACCTTGTCGAAAGATTTCTTCAATTCTTCCATGTCGGCAAGAAGCGACGCCATATTCGGATCGGCATCCTTGTAAAAGCCGAGCAACAGAATGATGTTTTCCAGTATGATCTTTTGCTCGCCAATGGTTTCCTGTAACTGACGATTGTCGGGGTTGGCCTTTGCAACTTCGCACACGATGTGCAACGCTTCAAGCCATCCGCCGGTGAGCAGGAGAACGCTGAGGTTTGCGCGACTCTGTGTTTGCAGGTAATGATTGATCTTGTTGAAGTTTTGCGTGGTGATCAGCAAAAGAGAGTCGAGGTTTCGGCTGTTGGTAGCAAGTCGACCAATCGTTTCCACGTCGAAGAACTGGCCGATGTTCAGCCCGTCCGCGAGTTCCTTGATGGACTGCATGTATTTCAGGCCATCCTGGTTCTTCTCGTAAATATTGGTATACCCCAGGTCGGTTCCGTAAATACCGAGGTTCAGCGCTTTCTTGAAGTTGCTGTTGTACCGGGAAAGGTTTTCGGTCGAATTCAGGTAGGCAGCATTGTACCTCTTACCGGACTCTTTTAACAATACCGAAATCTCCAGGGGAGCGGGAATTTGCTGAAGTATATCACCAATGACCTCTTCGGAAATTGAGGGCCCCTGGGCTGTTGCTGTATCGAGGCCAGCCAGGAATTCCTGCTCTTTGTTCTGGGTTGCCGAACCGCACGCCGCCAGAAACGTAAGGATGAGCCCCGCGGTAATTATTCTCATAATTGTTAAAATTATGGGTCAACAAATTTAAAAAATCGGCATTCCCGTCCAAAACGTTACGTGAATGCTATTTGCCCTCCGTTCTTTTTTGCCGCCCGAGGCGGTTGGGCAGTTTGGAATTTACCAGTTTTCTTAACACTTCAAAATACAGGATAATATACAGAACCACCGTCATTATCCAAATGACGAGCGCATTGAACCAGTATGTATCTACCGGCACACCCAA
>CAZIAG010000266.1:0-5655 GCA_964537375.1 uncultured Roseivirgaceae bacterium | reverse complement strand
ACAGTGGACGAGATCCTTCATAAAGAGTATGGCCCTTTGTATATATCTCAGCCCACCGCGAGGCCGAGTCGTGCGGTTGACGGGAGAAGTGCGTGCTGTGCGAATGCAGTCTGCCGGGTTTGTCCCGTCGATGCAAAATTCACCATCGAAAACAGTGGCATGGCCGTGTATGAGCATCCGCGCGTGACAACTGTTTTTGGCGCATATGTGACTCATCTCGACGTTGTCAACGACCGTGCAACAGGCGTATCATTTTTGAACGAGGGTGTAGAACATGTAGCGAAGGCGGATATCGTTGCGCTCGGTGCAAACGCTATCTTTAACGCCGCTATCTTGTTGAATTCGGGTGACCGGAACCGACACACGGGGCGTGGACTTGGCGAACAAATCGGATTAGACGTGGTAGTCTACCTCGATAAGCTGGCCAATGTTGGGGGGAGTAGCTGGGTGACGGCCAACGGGTACATGCTCTATGATGGTGACCATCGCCGCGAATATGCTGCGTGTCTTATTGAATCGAATCATGCCCCATACGTTCGTCTCGAGAAAGGGAAATGGAGGGACGTTGCGGTCTTCAGGATGATCTTCGATGACTTACCTCAGGATAAGAACCACGTTTCTGTCGAGGCGGACCCGTTGAAACCTCATGTCTTTTTTGGAACTCATTCCGCCTACGCGTACGCCGGCATTGAGAGGATGAAGGGGAAGCTTGCATCCGTGCTTTCTCCGCTGCCTGTCGAGCGAATCGAGTTTCGGGAACCTTTCAAGACCGAGGCACACATCCTGGGGACCACCCGAATGAGTGTCGATGAAGAAAGTGGTGTTGTGGATAAGAACCTGATCCATCACCGATATCGAAATGTATTTGTGCTGGGGTCTGGCTCGTTTGCCACCTTTACGCCTGCTAACCCCACGCTAACGCTCTGTGCGCTGTCGCTTATGGCCGCAAAAGCAATTTGAAATTGGTCATTAGCTATGAAACGACGTTCATTCCTGTTAATAGGTGCTGGAGGCTTGTTTGGGGCCGCCGCAATCTCATTACGTCTTGCATCCAAATCATTTGAAGAGTCGGGCGCGGCGATTATTAAAAGAGAGTTGCCTGGCCTAAAGCTGGCGGATGAAGGCATTCGGCGTTTTATGGCTGATTACGGAAAGTTAAAGGATGATAACTTTAAGCGTACAATACAACTCTATCGCGTGCTAGGTGTAAATGCGCAGCGATCCGGCAAAGTGCATGAGCTCGTCACGCAATATCTGCTTTCTACAGATTTTTTTGTCAGGGGGATGGATGAGCGGAAAGTCGTTCGTTACGTCAGCTACTACAACCCGTACCAAAGGCCTTGCAGCCATCCTTTCAGTCATGCCTATTATTAGTTCGCGGTCGACGCCTGTCGACTGTGTTCTGTCCCGCGGAATTTCTGGCATTGAGGAGTCACAGACACTAGGTTCTCATTAGGTTATTACCTCGATCCTAAGTCGGTTTTTCCTCGATCATCCGTCGATCTTTGCCCGACTCCAACTCATCATTCCCCTTACCCTCGCTGAACCCCTCCCTTAGCTCCCTTCGAGCAGAGACGAGGCATTTCCCAAAAACGGCCTGACCATCGCCAATAAGCCTTTTCGAGCCTTCTGCAGGAAAACCCAGACATTAAGAATGGCGGATTTTGAGGCCGAGACCGCGGCGTATGGCCCGGAGAATCAAACCTAATCCGTCTCGTGGGGCATTTTACACCGCCTCCACCGTCTGTGGAAGTGACCTACCTAGCGTATTCTGATAAGCTCACCCCGGACGCGATCAACATCGCGGCGGTAAATGTAGAAGCTCCGCTCGGTATAATAGTTCATCAGCAAATTTCGTTCTGCTTCGCAATCGTGGGCGTAAAGAACATCGTCGTCGAAGGAGGCACTGTTTCGTGTAAGGTCACCTACCGGCATGGGACGAAGCGGACTTGTATGGCTTTCGATCAGAACGACGGCATTGTGTACATCATTAGCCGCAACCAAATCATAAACGTCCTGTCGTTGATCAACGATGGTCGCCTCGCGATCTGCGACAAACGGGAATTTTGCGACGGCATACAGCACTGACGCAAGAAAGGCAGCACGTATCCAGGTGGATTGGATATCAATAACATTTCTCACTACCAGGATGATCAAAAACGGAAAAGCTTCGAACATAAAACGCGGGCCATATTGATTGCCGCCGATTTGGTAATAGAAGAAGTACCCCGCCATGAGTGTAATGAAAAAGTAGTCTTCCGGCCTTGCCCGACCCGCTGTTCGGCTACGACGTTTCCGCCAAAGGAAGAGAAAATAAAGTAGGAGGAATCCAGGCGACACCCAATAGGCGAACATGAAAAGCCACCGAACGATGTGCTCTACCCCTGACAGAAATGTATGGTCTTTTACAAATCCGATCCCCTCTTCCTTATCTAACCACATCGTGACGGGTAAAAACGGGTTACCCGTGATGGTTGCGTTATACCAGGCAAGAAAGAGAACAAAAGGCACTGCACCAACGCCCATGAGAACCAGTGGCCTGAGGATGTTAGTCTTTAGCCGCGAGGCCATGTATATGAGGAATGGAAGAAATATCAGCACGGCGGTGAAATAGCGGATTACGATGATGCATCCAAGAAATACTCCTGCAACGACGATGAAACCGACTTTTCGGGTTTCAAAATACCGGTACATCGCAAAGACGAATAGCAAGCATGCCAGCATGCAGGATACGTGTGAGAAATAGGATGCGGCGTTAAAAATGAAGAAACCGGTCAACCCCATCGCGATCACCGTCCATACGGCGATATGATTGTTGTAATACCGCCTGACAAAAAAGTAGGTAACCAACAGGCAAAGCACGCCGAGCGCAGGGTTCACGAGGTAGGCTGGGAAACCGAACCAGAAAGCGCTGCTTAGCACAATCGGCCATCCGGGTGGGAATCGGCCGACGCGCACTTCACCGTTCTGGACAATATGGTTATAGTGGAAACACTTTTGGAAGAGCGGAGCGCGTTGCCAAAGTTTCCCCTCACCCAATGTCTCGGCCTGAAATAGGTAGGCGTACTCGTCGGACGAATTGGGGAAATCTTCAAGTATGATTTGTGCCACAAATAGCGTCACCGCAAAGCATAGAAGAATGATCCCGGCGACCCATAGAGCTGGTTTGCGAAAACTTGCGATGACGAGCCTGTCAGCTATGCGTGTCCTTGTGATTCCCAGCACAGCCAGTGTAAAAACAGCGAACCACACCAACTCAACCACGCACAGTTCAAGAAAATCGCGGTAGAACAGATAACCTTTGTCGGGTTCCGGCGTGAACAACGACATCACAAAACGAACGATGTCCTCTTCGAAAATTCTGAAAAGGACCAGGAGAAACAGTGGGGTGGACGCGATGAACAGAAGTCCACGCTGGACGCTGGTCTTAATGTAAAGGGTTTCGCCCGGGAGTACCTGCATATCGATGCGGAACGGGGTTGGGTGCTTACGTTGTCTGTTGCAAGACGTAAAAGTTTATACCCGTCGCCGGCTTCTCTTAGTGGGGCCTCCGCCCGGTTTTTTTATTCCACGGAAATGATCTTGTGCTTGATTGCGTATTTGACCAGCTCGGGAGTGTTCTTGAGTCCCAGCTTTTCCAGGATATTCGTTTTGTGAGTTTCGACTGTCTTGACGCTTATGAAAAGCTGTTCCGCCACCTCCTTGTTGGATTTCCCGGACGCTACAAGCGTTAATACTTCGTATTCCCGGTTGGTTAACTCATTAGGCAAACGCGTCCTGGTGGTTTTTGCCTTTTCGGCCTGGTAAAAATCTTCAAATACAAGTTTCATGATGGCGTCGTTAAAGAATCTTCCGCCGCCCGCTACGGTTCGAAGGGCCTCGATCAAAGTGTCCTTGTCAAGATCTTTTGGAAGGTATCCTTCCACTCCGGACTTGATTGCTGCGGAAACGTATTCCTTACTGATTTCCTGGGTCAGCAAAATGACCTTAATATCGGGGTCGGTTGTCTTAATCCATCGCGTTGCCTCAATGCCGGTCATTCCGGGCATCATAATATCCATGAGCACGACATCCGGCGTTTTTTCCCGACATTCATTGATGGCCTCTTCTCCCGACCCTACTGAACCGACGACTTCAATATCGTCGGTCTGCGAAAGCATCGAAGCAATCCCCTCGCGAATCAGTTTGTGGTCATCGGTGAGCAGTATCCTGATCTTTTTGTTTGTCATACTTCTATATTAATTGGAAGGTGTACTGTTGCTTTGGTGCCTCGTCCCAGTTCGCTGGTGATGGAGATCTCACCCTGCAGCAATTCGACCGCCTTCTTTACGATGGACAAGCCAAGGCCGGTGCCTGGAATTTCGTTGGTGTGTGAACCGCGGAGAAATGGTTCGAATATTTTGTCGATTTCGGTGTCGGGTATTCCCAAGCCTTCATCGCGCACAACCATCTGGAGCGTGTTGTCCAGTCCCCTGACTTCCATGTAGACATTATTCTTGCCCGGCGAGAATTTGATGGCGTTTGTCAACAAGTTAATGAGAATGTTGCGAAGCAGTTTCTCGTCAGTGATAATCTGCGTTGGCACACTCTCCATCGTAAGCACGACGTTATGGGAATGGTCGGTGCTGTGGCCTACTTCTTCCACGAGTTTGTGGATAAAAGATGGCAGATCGAGTGACGCGGCCACGATCTTTATCTTACCCGGTTCGCTCTTACCATACAACAGCACGTCGTTCAGGAGATGCAACATGTTCGTCGTGTGATGCTCGATGTACCCGAATTTTTCCAATAGCTCCTCGGGGTTCATATTCGTGAAACGTTCCTTAAGCAGGCGCGCAGTGTGTTGCAGGGACGTGAGTGGAGTCCTGAACTCGTGTGATGCGATCGCGACAAACTTGCTCTTTATTTCGAGCGCTTCCTCACGTTTCTTAAGCGCCTGGCGCAACTCGAACGTCCTTGCCTCTATGGTTTTCTCCAGGGAGTTTCGATAGCTGATCAACTCAGTGATGTCCTGGCCCACGAGGGTGACGCCTGTCACGCGGTTGTCCGCGTTGACGCGTGGCGTAGCACTCACCGTGAAGGTCAGGCGCTGACGGTCCTTGCGGAGGAGGGAGATCTCGGTATTTCGGACTAACTCGTTGTTGAGCGCTTTGCTGAAGAAGCCGGCGAATTCGTGGCGGTCGTCGTCGGGAACAAGGAGGTCGACCTTTTGGGTCAATATTTCGTTCTTATCATAGCCTAAAACCTCTGTACAGTGCTTGTTCCAGTGCGTAATGTAGCCGCGGCTGTCTGTACTGAAGATCAAGGCATTCGCATTTTCAATGATATCGGTGACCTCACCGACCAATCCCCGCATCTTTTTCTCAAACGCCTTTTCGGCCGTCACGTCCATGCCGATGATCTGAATCTCAGCCAGTTTATTGTCTCGCAGAATCGGGATGTAATTGAGGTCCAGCAGCATTGTCGCACCCGACGATGTGACATACTCGGCAAAGGTCCTTATCGGTTCGCGATGCTGAGTAACTTGCTCAAGAATCCGTCCCACGAGCTTTTTGCGTACTTCTGGTACTGTATCCAGGAATTTGCGCCCCTGCTGCAACGGCTCGGGTGAAAACATGCCGTTCACGCGATAGGCCTCCCGATTGAACGACACGA
>CAZIAG010000265.1:0-5667 GCA_964537375.1 uncultured Roseivirgaceae bacterium | reverse complement strand
CCCGGAATAGAACTCTCCAGGTTCACCAGTTCGTTGGATGGATTCTGTTTCGCACTTTCGCGATATTCGGTCAATCCCATGGTTTTTAACCCATACTTGTTTTGACCGAGTGCCAGAACGGGCAGGCAAAGCAATAATATGACTCGTATCATGAGAGCAGTCGTTGGTAGATGAGATGATTTTCCTGGTCGAAACAACAAAAGATGGCCTTTTCGGGGATGGCCTCCTGCAGGAAGAAGTTGCGTACTGTGGCAACGGCGATCTGAGCAGCATCTTTCTTAGGAAAGCCGTACACGCCGGTGCTGATATTGGGAAATGCAATGGTCTTGACCTGATGATCGCGTGCCAGCACAAGGCTGTTGAAATACGCATTTCTTAACAAGTCCTTTTCGTGGCGATCCCCGCCATGCCATACCGGGCCAACTGCATGGATGACGAGTTTTGCCTTTAGCCTTCCGGCCGTCGTGATAACGGCGTTTCCAGTTTGGCACCCACCGCGTTCATCACGAATCTTTCGGCATTCCTCCATAATTGCAGGTCCGCCAACGCGGTGAATAGCCCCGTCGACACCACCTCCTCCCGCCAGGGCTGAATTTGCGGCGTTGACAATGGCGTCAACCTGAAGCGTGGTGATGTCACCGCGTATAAGCTCAATGCGGTTCATACCTTGTTCTTTGTGTCGATGATAATCGTGACCGGACCGTCGTTGACAAGACTCACTTGCATGTCGGCGCCGAATACCCCGGACTGTACTGACTTCCCAAGCGCCGTGGCTACGGACTGTTTGAATTTCTCGTACAACGGAATAGCTATCTCGGGTTTTGCTGCCCTGATGTAAGACGGACGGTTACCTTTTCGTGTGCTGGCGTGAAGAGTAAACTGACTTACGATGAGAATATCTCCGTTGCAGTCTTTCACGCTTACGTTCATCACCCCCTCCGCATCGTTGAAAATGCGAAGGTTTACAATCTTGGAGGAAAGCCATTCAATATCTTCATCGCCGTCGGCGTCCTCAATGCCTAAAAGCACAAGCAAACCGTTTCCGATGGAGCCATGTTCATGCTTTTCAATTTCTACCCTGGCGGTACGGACACGTTGTATTACGGCAATCATCGGTCATTTCAATTTCTGCATTTCCTCCGATTCATGGAAAAAGATTCCCTTCTCGTCTAATGAGGCAAAGGTCAACATGGCACGGGCAACGGTTAAAGCTTGAATTGCCTTGTATTTTTTTGGGATGAGAAAACCAAAGATCTTGTACAAAACTTTGGCTGCGCCCTCTCCGGCTCGGGATTCTTTTCTTTCACCGAGGAGAAGTGATGGTCGGAAAATGTGTATGGTGCGAAACGGTATTTCCATCACTGACTCTTCTGCTTCACCTTTGATCTGATTGTAAAAGATCCTTGAATGTTTGTTTGCACCGAGAGCAGATACAAGCAGGAATTGACTTGCCCCCTGAGCTTGCGTAAGGCGGGCGAGTTCAAGCACGTAGTCATAATCCACCTGTCGGAATTTTTCTTTGCTGCCGGCCTTTGCCATGGTGGTGCCCAGGCAACAAAATACGTCGTCGGCGGCCAACGCTGACGCTCTTTGAGCCAGGTCAGAGAAGTCAGCGGAAATGATTTGAAGACGTGGATGAGTAAGGGTCATGGGTGAGCGCGCCAAAGCTTTCACCACGCTGTATCGGTCATTCTCCAGCAATTGCGTCAGCAAAGCTTGCCCAACCAGCCCGGTACTTCCAGCTACGAGTGCGGTTTTCATATCGGGTCAATTTGAGAGCGTTCCCATTCGACAAATTTGTCGATTTCCGCCGATACGGCGTTGTACGCCCATATCAATACACCAAAGTCATCGGTCAGGCCCAGGCCCGGAACGAGGTCGGGGATCAGGTCAAGGGGATTGACGAAATAGATCACGGCGCCGAGAATGATCAACATCGTTTTCCATGGAATCTCGCGGTACTGTCCCGTAGCATATGCCTTCACCAGTCGGCCGAATGTAAAGAATCGGTCCCTAATGTTTTCCGTATCGCTGTGATGCCAGTCGATGGTGGCGAGTTTGACGGTCAGCTTTCCGGCCAAAGCGAGCAGCCTGCCGGGCTTGCCGGCCAGCTTTGCGGCCTTTTTCAACGCAGCATTGAAAAAGATGTTCTTCATACGTGTTGCCTTCTCCATTCAACACGGGCAAGGTGCTAAAAGATGCGTTGAATCTCTCGTTTTAATTCCACGAGCGCATGAGCGAGCGGATCAACCGGCTTACTCATATTCTTTTCGACAATCTTTTTCGCAAGGTCCAGGCTTGTTGCACCCTCGCCCAGTTCGGAGGCCGACTCGTTAATGGTGACGATGAGGTCCTCCTTGGCATTCTTGATGAGCTCCCACACGTCTTCTCCTACATAGACTTGCTGGGATACGTTGTGATTGTATTCATTTCTCACCTCAGCCAGGAGCATTTGATGAAATTCACGGGCTGGCATGGTCGTCGTGTTCAGGCGTACCAGCAGATTTTGTGGCGCCATTCGCTCCAGAAACAGCGTCATCCTTTCGTATGCGTGGAGACGGTTGGGTAACACGGTTTCGATAGCGCGGCTCCTGACCTCCAGTTTTTTCAAATCGATTTCCTTCTGGATAAATGCCCGGACCAGCAGATAGGAAAGATAGAGCACCACCGATGCCGGGATGAGGAGCTTGCCAAATTCGACGACGATCTCCATAGAATTTATTTACGATCAAATGTGTTTGAAATTTAGATAATTTTGTCGCACGAATATACTGCATGTTTGAAGACGTCCAACCGATTACGATTTCAGAACGGGCTGCCGTCGAGATAAAAAAGATCATGACGACCAAGAATGTCCCCCCTGACTATGGGCTTCGGGTAGGGGTAAGAGGAGGTGGTTGTGGCGTCACGCTGATCATCGGTTTCGACAAAAGGAAGAGCACTGACCTCGCATACACCGTGGATGGCATCCCGGTGTATATAGATAAGAAGCACACCATGTATCTGATCGGTAAGGAAGTCGATTTTTATGACGGTGAAGATGCACGCGGATTCCTTTTTACAAATCCGGAGACTTCTGGCGATTCACTGGAAGACCGGAAAGGTTCGTGACTGATTTTGCGAATCCAAACATGATAAAAATCATATCGCTTGGCCCTTTACAACTTCAATTTGGCGGGATATATTTGTAATGGATTGGAGTTTTTTCAGAGAGGGTCTTTTCTCCAGTCCGGGCCCCGGAGCAATCCGGGGTTTTGTTTTTCAATCCTGATGGCCATGCCGCGACGGATCGTAATGCATATCCCCCGAGTAGTGGCAACCGCTTCAGGCCCTTGTTTTGTAAAGCGCTACTGTCGCCCTTCGGCATTTTCCACCTATTGGGGGATTAATTTTGGCGACAATCACTTCAACTGAGGCTACAGCCGGCAGGTCGTCAAGGACCCGGCTTGCGATGTTTTCCACTACCGTCTCGAGTAATTTGGAGGGACGTTCCATTTCCACCTTGACGATCTGGAAAAGGGTTTCGTAGTTAACCGTGCCGTCGAGGTCGTCGGTAAGGGCGGCCCGGCCGAAATCTGTCTCAACCGATATATCGACCTCGAACCAGTTTCCCGACTCCCGCTCGTGAGGATAGACGCCGTGGTAAGCGTGGAATTCCAGGCCTTCCAGGGAAATCTTGCGGATCATAGGAAATTTAAGATCGATTGTGCTGGTTGGTTTGGCGTCACTCCGAATGGATGCGATCAATTAATGTCGTCAAAGAATGATTTTGGCGCTTTCCGCGGCGGAGGCTCCGAGATGATCGAGTCAAGGTCGAGCACGGGTTCTGCCGCAGGAACCGTCTTCTCAACCGGCATATCCGTTTCATGATTGGGGAACGCAATCTTTTTCGTTTCTCGCCGAACCGTGTGAAGGTGTTTATCTGCATCGAAAACCGCTGCCGATGCCTTTGCGCGGTCGACCTTTTCCAGCGTTTCGGTGGCCAGTCGCTTGAGGTCACTCAGCAGGTCATCGCGTGACGACTCCAGCCGCTTATAGTTTTCGATCAATTGTCGTAAGCGCTCTTCCATCTCCTCGATGACCTGGCGCGACCTCATCTCGGATTCCTCGACAACGTCCTGTGCCCGTGACTTGGCCTCGTTCAGGATGGCTTCGGCCTTCAGTTGAGACTCTTTCAAATGAAGGTCAGCCGCCTTTCTCGCCTGGTCGATAACATTTGCGCCAGTGTCTTCCGCGGTTTTTAGTGTCTTGAATAGCGACGTTTCAACTTCGCGAAGTTTGGCGACCTCGCGTTCCGCGCTTTCGAGTTTTATCCTTAGTTCCTTGTTTTCATCCAGCATCCGCTCCCATTCCTGGGAAAGCGTAAGCAGGAACGCCTGGACTTCTTCGCGTTCGTAACCCCTGAACGTCTTTTCAAAGGTCTTTTGCCGTATTTCAAGAGGTGTGATCTTCATACCGTGTGATGTTTAAAAAATGTTGCTATAGCTTAAAAAATGAGTTGCCATACCGAAATACTACGATCGTCGCTCGCACTGATCACCTGGTTGTTGAAGCGGGTCCACAATACCTTGTTAACGGATGTGCCATGGCCTGCATACCGGGCCCGGTCTATTACCTTCAGCAGCTTCCATTCTTCGGTGTTCCAGACCTTTATGGACTTATCCATGCTACAAGTTACAAAATGTTTGCCATCAGGGCTAAAATCGACATGATTTATTGCGTACATGTGTGCCACCACTTCCTCGGCCCGTGCGTATCTGTTTTCGACATCCCAAACCTTCAACCGCGCATCCCGCGAACCGCTGACCAGATAGCCGTCTCCGGGGGTGTAGCGCAGCGTGAACACTGAGTTTGCATGCGCTGTCCAGTCATATTTCAAGGTCAGATGCTCATCATAAACACGGATGTGGTTATCAGAGTATCCGACAGCTACGTCGCCAGTCCGCGAGTTTACGGCGATCGCACGGGCGCTCTTTTCGCTCGCCTTTACCTTTTGCTTTACCCGCATCTCGTGGGGATCAATACAGTAGAGGGCACCGTCGCCGGACGCAACCAGCAGGGCATCCCCAAAGGATTGAATATCAAAGATCGCTGCCTTCGTCAATTGTAACGAAGCCGTCTCCTTTTTATTCTTCCAATCGAGTATGTGTATTCCTTCATAGTTGTGGCCCGCGATCAGGGCGCCCGTCGGTTCAAAGTAGTGCAGCGCGTAAACTGAGTTAGGCAGGCGGGCGATTAAATGGCCATCCTCCGGATCGCGGAGATCCCAACGGGCAATCATGCCGTCGCCGGCGGCCGAAAAGAAGATGTGGTCTTCATCGGATGCCTGCAGGGTGTAGATGGCGTCGTTGTGACCCTTTAGGTTGTGAAGTCTTTGGACTTGCATATCTTTCGAAAGTTATAAATAAATATATGCCTCTCGAACATTTTGCGCACGGAGCGAAGCTCAGTTGGGGACGATGGAAACTCGTTGAATCGGAGTCTGAATTGTGGAAAGAAGTCGCGCCCTACGAGACGGTGCCCGATACGATCAGCAATGAGTTCAAACGACTCGAGTTCCTTGGTGGTCGCGTGCTCATCAAGCGCCTTATGGAACAGACCGGACTATCGTTTCAAGGTCTAACGAAGAATGAACACGGCAAACCCTTTCTCAAGGACTCCAAATAT